>DASWNS010000137.1:0-5443 GCA_036399115.1 Pyrinomonadaceae bacterium
CGCCGCGACGAAGATGAGCGCGCCGTCCTGCTGGATTCGCTCGGCAGCCTGTATGCCACGGGGCATGAGGTGAACTGGAAAGGACTGTTTACTGACGGCGGGAAATGCGTCCACGCTCCGACGTACACTTGGCAGCGCGAACGTTTCTGGATTGAGCCTGCCGAACCCGCGACGGATAACGGAGGGGTCTGGCGAGCTTCCCGCGACGGCCAGCGAGAACGACCGTTGCTCGGCGCGCACGTCTCACCCGCGCACCCCTCGCTCGAACACCTCTGGGAATTCAGGCTCTCACAGACCGAACTCCCTTTTCTCACCGACCATCGAGTGCAGGGCATGATGGTGTTGCCCGCTACCGCTTACATCGAAATGGCGTTGGGGGCAGCCAGGCAGGTCTTCGGCGGGCAGGCTTTCCGTCTCACCGGGTTGAAGTTTGATAAGGCTCTATTCGTGCCGGAGGCGGCGGCGCTCATCGTCCAACTGGGTTTTTCTCCCCCGGTCGAAGGCGTCGTCGGATTCCACATCTACAGCCGCCCCGAAGTCAGCGACGGCGGCAGACATCTCTGGACACTCCACACCACGGGGCAGATTCATTTCAACCGGGAGGAGCAGGAGCAGGAGCAGGCTAACCTGCCCGTCGAGCCTCTGGAGACGATTCAGGCGCGCTGCTATAACGAACTCTCAGGCGACGAATTTTATCGCCTCCTGAACGATGTCGGTCACGACTACGGCGGGAGTTTTAAGTCTATCCAAACCCTCTGGCGGCGCGACGCGGAAGCCGTGGCGCAGTTTCACATCTCTGATGATCTGGCCGCCGAAGTGTCCTCTTACCAGTTTCACCCGGCCATCCTCGACTGTTGCCTGCAACTTCTCGGCGCGACAGTTGCGCAGAACGACGAGTTGGCCGCACGGGGCGCGCACGTCCCGGTGGCGATTGACGAGATTCGCGTCAAGGGTCGCCCCGCAGGGCAGTTGTGGAGCCACGCCGCTCTGAGAGTTGACGAAGAAAGCCCGGAAAAGGGAAGCAATAATCTCAAAGGCGACGTGTCGCTGCGCGACGAAGCCGGACAGATCGTGATCGAACTCGTCGGGGTTGAACTTCAATGCCTCGAAGAACATTCGGTGCGTGTTGCCGCCGGACGCGTCGCGGAATGGATGTATGAGCCTGTGTGGGAAGAACAGCCGCGCGTGCCCCAGAGCCTTGAGAGCCGGACGGCGCGCAGGGCGGACGGCGCATGGCTGATCTTCTCCGACCGGCAGGGCATCGGCGAGGCGTTGGCGAACCTGTTGGAAGAGGACGGGGAGAAAGTGTTGATGGTCGCGCCGGGCGAGGAGTTCATGCGCATCGACGAGCGAAACTTTCTCGCCCCGTTAACGCAGGCCGAAGACGTGCGGGAAATTTACAAGGCGGCCTCCGGTGCGGACGGCTTCGGCTGTCGCGGCATCGTCCATCTCTGGAGTCTGGACTCGCGCGGGTTCTCGGAACTCACGCACGAGACGCTCAGGAAGGAATCGCTCGACGTGTGCATCAGCGTGGTGAACGTGATGCAGACCCTCGCGCAGACCGACGAGAGCGTGCAACCTCGTGTCTGGCTCGTGTCGCAGGGCGCGCGGGCGGTCAGGGGCGAGCGGCAGATCGCCGTCACACAGTCGCCGCTCTGGGGCTTGGGTCGCACCATTGCTCAGGAGATGCCGAAACTCTTCGGCGGGCTGATCGACCTCGAAGCGGGGACCACCCCGGCTCAGGCCGCGCGCTTGCTGCGTGATGAACTTTCCGCTCTGACCGAAGAACGGCAGGTCGCTTTTCGCCAGGACCAGCGTTACGTCTGTCGCCTCGTGCGTCGTCCGGATCGCTACAGAGCGGAGCGCGCACTCAAGTTTCGCGCGGACGCCAGCTACCTGATCACGGGCGGGCTTGGCGCGTTGGGTCTGCAAGTCGCGCGCTGGATGGTCGAACAGGGCGCGCGGCGGCTCATCCTCATGGGGCGCACGCCGCTGCCGATCCGCTCCATTTGGACGGAGGTGCAGCCCGACTCTCCGTTCGCGCGGCAGATTGACGCCATCCGCCAACTCGAAGCGATGGGCGCAAGCATCCACCTCGCCACGGTGGACGTGGCGGACGAGGCGCAGTTAGTCTCGTTTCTCAACGCCTTCGAGCGCGAGGGCTGGCCGCCGATTCGCGGCGTGATTCATGCCGCCGGGACGCTCAACGACCGTACGCTGTTCCAGCACGACGCGGACACTTTCAGTTCCACCTGGGGGCCGAAAGTTATCGGCAGTTGGTTGCTGCATCACTGGCTGCCGAAGGATTCTCTCGACTTCTTCATCCTCTTCTCTTCCGTCGCGTCTCTGCTCGGCTCGCCCGGTCAGGCCAACTATGCCGCCGCCAATTCCTTCATGGATGCGCTCTCGTGCCAGCGCAAGACGCAGGGGCTTCCCGCTTTGAGTATCAACTGGGGCGCGTGGTCTGAAGTGGGACTCGCCGCGCAGGCCGAGCGCGGCGGTCGTCTGGCCGAGCGGGGGTTCCGCAGCATCTCGCCCGTCGAGGGCATCGAAGCGTTTTCCCAACTCGTCAAACAAGACTCCGCGCAGGTCGGCGTCATCCCGATTGACTGGAAACTGGTGCGGCAGTTCAATCCCGAAATCGCCGCGCTCCCGCTCTTCTCACACGTAGCCTTCACCGAGGAGGAACAGGCCGCGATGGCGGATGGCCGCCCGTCGCCCGTGCGGACGGGATTGAACCGCGAACGCTTGCTCGCCGCCGATTCTTCTGAGCGGGCGCAACTCCTCGAAGAGTACTTGCGCGAAACCTCCGCACGCATCCTTGGACTCCGTCAAGCGGCTCTCGATACGCGCAGACCGCTCAACACCATGGGACTCGATTCACTGATGGCGATTGAGTTCAAAAACGCGATCCAGACCAATCTCGGCATCATGCTCCCGATGGTCATGATCGTCAGCGGCCCGAGCATCGCGGAACTCGTCGTGCAGATGCTTGAATTGCTCCCCGGTCAAACTTCGGACGGCCTGGAGGCGGACGGCTCCGACCCGTTCAACCGTCCGGACGACTTGCCCGCCCCGCCTCATTCTCTCAGCACGGAAGAGGCCGAACAATTACTCGCAGGACTGGACGAGCTTTCTTCAGAACAGGTAGACCGTCTGCTCGCCGAGATGTTAAACGAAAGTAGATAGGCCGGATTACAGACTCGTCCGTTTGAAACTTTCTGTGACCGCTCTATGACCTGTGTGCCTGCGCTGGTGAACGTGTGTCAACCATTCGCCAGCGCAGGCACACAGCGCGCAGTGCGGTCACGGAGAGAAGATCATGCCCCGGCAATTATTAATCGTCGGCGCTCGGCTTTACACGGTTCCACAACTGCACACCCGCCTCGGTCGCTTCCAACCGCTGCGCCGTGTTGAGACTGATCAGCCCACGTTCGATGAGTTCAGCCACACCTAGCCTCACCGTGTCTTCATCTAAATCCGCCTCCCGTCCCAACACCCCATCAATGATCCAACCGGCTAACCCTACCCGCTCGGCACCCGCTGAAACCGCCAGACGCTCCGGACTGTAACGCCCGTTTAATTCAGTGACCACGCCGAGCAAAGCCCGCGCGGGTGTGTTCAGTCCATCTGCCGCAACAGCTTTCAAGGCGGCGACTTTGGGCATCTCGACGAAGCCGCCCGCAGGCCGTTCCACATCGCTCAGGGGCAGAGACGTTTGGGCTGATGTGGACATCGATGGGAGTTGATAATTGGCGGACAGTCCTCTCGCTATCTGGTTCTCGTACAGCAGCAGTGTGCAGGCCGCGTCCAGCGCGGCGTAGCGTAATTGCTTGATGGTGAGCGGACGCCGCGACCAATCGCCACGCTGTTCGCTCTTATCGAGGTGTAATCCGAGGTGAGTCTCGGCCTGCGCTCGCAGTGAATAGCGTTTCTCGCCGCTCCGTCGCGCCGCCAGCATCGTGTCGTGTATGGGGGAAGTATGAATCAGAAAGTGACGCGAGAGGCGCACCGCGTCGTAGGCCGCGTTGTGGATTGCTTTTGTCACCGGACTCAACTCAAGGCACGGGCGTAGATGTTCCGGATCGAGTCCGGCAAGCGCATCAACGACACCGACGCGCATTCGTCCGCCTTCGCGGTACGCTAACTGTATCAGAGCCACCCGTTCCACCTGTCGATCCCACCAGTTAACCGTCTCAATGTCGAGCGCCACGGCGGGAGCCGCCACCACCCGCGCGACCAGAGAAATCAGAGCCTGCGGGCTATTAATAAGTTTGAGGCTAAAGTCGAGCATACGACATTATAATTCGCACCATAACTTAAACACTTGCAGATCATTACTAATTCCGTCTCACCAGCAGCAATGCGAAAGATAAGGCTAGGGTCTGATAACCAAAAAACTTCGTATAGGGCTTTGCCTCAAAAGTCCCAAGTAACCCCAAGATTCTGCGTCAGATGTCTTTATACAAGTGCAAAAGGATATTCATTCGAGCAAGAAGGTAGTTCGCGCCCAAGTCAGTCGCTCCACCTTTTCGAGATTTCATTACTGTAGAGATCCCTTTTGACGGCGATGCGCTGGACGTAGACTCGCGTTGTTGATCTATTCTGGTGGTCGAGCGCATTCTGTGTGGCGGTGATGTCTCCGGTAAACTCCGAGACGATCCGCGCGAAGGTGTGCCTCGTTCGATGCAAGTGGAAACTTTCGACCCCCGCCTCCTGCGCGTACTTCTTCAAATTCTTGACAAAGCAGTGAGACGAGAGAGCCTCGCCCGGCTTCCCTGCCCGGTCATGCCTGGTCCACAATGGCGCATCCGTCTTCAGCGCGTGCAGTCTCCCCGATGCCGAGAGGTAATCAATCAGCGCCTCCTTCACCTGCGGCTCTCTTACCTCCCTGCTCCTGTAGTCGCCGCCCTTCGCCCGGTACTCCAACACGAGCGTCTCGCCCACGGACACGTTTTTACCGTGCAGACTAATAGCCTCCTGCCGGCGTAGCCCCGTCGCCAAATATAAGAGCAACAGCGCATAGTCTCTCTTCCCGACGATATCTCCCGTGAGCGCATGCCTGCGTACCACTCCGACCAACGCCATTACCTCCTCGTCGGAGAGCGCCTTGACCGACTCCGTCTGGTAAGGCTTCGGCGCTTTCGGGCGCGCCATCTTCGCCGGATTCCTGCGCACATGCTGACCCACTCCCGGGTCTTTCAAAGCCCACGAGTAGAAGGATGAGAGCAGGCAGGCATGCTGGTACGTCGTCCCCGGTTTAACACCTTTCTCTTCCAATTCCAGCAACCACTTCTGAACGTCCGTCGGCTCCACCTCTCCCGGCAGTTTGTCGACGTACTGGAAGAATGAGATGACGATACGCTGCTTGTCTCTGAGCAAGTCCTGGCGTCGCGTGCTCTCACCCGTCGTGGCTGATGCCCAAAGGGAGACAGCACCTTTT
>DASWNS010000138.1:0-1928 GCA_036399115.1 Pyrinomonadaceae bacterium
GCCGAAAGCCATGTCGGGCGAATAGGCTCCGGTGCTGTCGCGCGTGCGGTCGGCGCGTGCGATAAAGACTACGTAGTCGCTGTAGTTCAGGCGTGCGCGGTAGTTGTTGCGACGCGCTGCGTCGAAGAGGTCTGCCAGCCCCGCGTCAATGGCGCGCAAGGCTTCGGCGCGCGGGCGATTCACGGCGACGACACGTGCGCCGCGCGGCGTCTCCGTAAAATAATTGAAACGATCTCCCGTGTAAGACTCGGCGCGCGCAACGGTGCCTCGATCCACGCTCACGCTCTGCGGCGCGGGCACCCGACGCCCTCTCATCCGCTGCGCGCTCGCGCTGCCCGTAGAACCTTCGCCGAGCAGTGCGGCGGCGCAAATGATCGCGGCGGCCAAGCCCGGCAGGGTCAGCCTCATGCGTGTGCGGTTCTTCTTCACAGTGTCTCTCGTCATCTGCTTCATCGTCTGATAGCCCCCGTGTGAATTTATAAAAGTTGATGCCCGCCCAAGAATGCCGGACGCTTTCGTCGCCGACGTTTTTGAGGGGGCATCAATCGTGTTGAAAATGGGTCGAACTATTTACCGGGCGACGCGCTACTCCTTTTAGTTCTCCGCCGCGCGTCCCACGTCAAAGCTGCGCGAAAAGAGCGAAGGCGGTTGAACTTTAGGGCTTGTCCCTTCGGTTCTCCTTCGGCTTGTCGCGTTGCTCGCGGCGCGGCTCCTCCCTTTTAGGCTCCTTGTCCTTTTTGTCGAAGACCTTCGGGTCTTTCGGGGGAGGCTCGCGCTGATCACGCTGCGGCTGCGCGGCCAGCGTGCCGGTCGCAAGCGCAGAGAAGATCACTGCAAACGCTAAAATTTTCTGCAAATGTTTCATAACTAAAACTCTTCGCCTCCTCATGTCCTTGATTGTTTCGAGGATGCGCATGGGAGGGAGAAGAGAGACGCGCATTCGTCTCGCTTCGATACTGTGCAACATGGATGCCACAAACGACTCGACGGCATCCTATTGCTTTTACAGTCCATAGTTTACCGCGTTACCCGCAAAGGCGCACGCTTTCCGTCGCAACTCACACGGTATCGTGTAGGAATGGGGAAAGGTGCAGGGGCGAGGGGTAAAGGAAAGCTTGTCGGCGAAGTTATCGCAGGCTCTGTTTTTACCTTCCCCCTTACCTCTCCATCTTTCCCTCATCTCCGAATCCTCTCCGGCTATCTTCGCACCAGCGCGCGTGCGCTGCCGACGTTGCCGCTGGCGTCGAAACCGCGCAGGGAGATCGTGTGCTCGCCTGCGCCCGCGAGGGGCAGGTCGAGCGCAAAGGTTTCGCGCGGGCTGTCTGCGATGCCGTCTTCGGGAAAGACCGCGCGCCACGCCCCGCCGTCAACGCTCACGTCCGCACGACGCACGCGCCCGCGCGCATCCTCCACCACAAAACTCACGCGCACGCGGTCTGTGCCCGCTGCGAGCACGGGTTCGCCCGTGGTGCGAACGAGCGGGGCGGTGTTGTCAACTTCCACGGGTTCGCTCAGGCGTTCGCCGGAGAGCGCGGCGCCGATGGAGTTCTCCGGCGCGTCCGTCGCCACGACTTTGAAGATGTAACGACCGTCGCCGAGCGCAGCGCCGTCAACCGTATAGAAGTTGTCGCGCAGTTTTTCCTTCAACATGTGAAACGCGCTTTCGGTCTGCGCGCGATA
This sequence comes from Pyrinomonadaceae bacterium, assembly GCA_036399115.1. GTDB lineage: Bacteria > Acidobacteriota > Blastocatellia > Pyrinomonadales > Pyrinomonadaceae > JAIVJZ01. The sequence goes on from DASWNS010000138.1 coordinate 1,681, forward strand.
ATAGACTGTGTATTCGAGCGTGTCGCCGTTGCGGTCTTCGGCCTGCCATTGCAGCGCGACCGCGCCTCTCTGGAAGGCGCGACGCGGCGGCACCTGCGGCACGGGACCGATGAGCGACGGATCAAAGCCGGACGCTTCGACGTTTGGATCAACTTGAATTTGAATCGCGGGCATCAAGGCGACGCCCGTGGGCAGCGTCGTGATCGAAAGGATTTCCGGCGCGACGTTGCGCGGCAAGTAAGCGACGC
>DASWNS010000139.1:0-8930 GCA_036399115.1 Pyrinomonadaceae bacterium
AAAGGTAGATTGAACTTATACAAATCTTCCGGTGTCTCATGTGAGGCAATCGTATCCGAGTAGATGCTTTTGATTTCCAGGTTCATCGGTCAAGCAGAACGCGTTCAGCCGCAAATTCAATTCGCGCGGCGAGCAGAGCACGGAACTCTTTATACCCGGTTCTTTCAGGAAAGAAGGCATGGAAGAAGAGGAGCAGTTCGCCGTCAGGCGCTACGGCAACAGATGGATGTCCCGGTCCAGCCCATTCATTAGTTGAGCGTAGCAGCGGTTCCGCCATTTTTCTGTAGGGTCCGAGCGGAGAATCCGCGATGGCGACGCCTATTCCGTAACTGGCCGTAGAAAAGTCGTTCCCGGCATAAAAGAGGTAGTATCTGCCTTGCTGCTCGGCGAGCCACACGCCCTCAATCAAGTGAGCTTCCCACGCTAGATCGTTCTCAATAATCTTTACCCGCTCTCCGATGAGATGCAGGCCATCGGATGATAACCTCTGCGCATACACGGGAGTCCTCAAAACCTGTAACACGGCGCGAACCTGCTCAAGAGCATTTCCAGTGCTTTGCCTGTCCGACAACTTACTGAGGCGGTCGTGGAATGCTGTAAAGGCGGAAGTAACAGCTTCAACCAGCACCTGTTGAGCAAAGAAACGCTCCATAGGTTGAAGGCTCCGAATCCAAGGCCATAGAGTCTGAATGAGAGAGGCTGTAATTTGATCCTCTCTCTCGGGAAAAAGTTCGGTAATGAGGTGAGGATGTTCGTGCAGTAAGTGTGTCAGACGGCTCGGCCAGATGTCGTTGGTATCTTCCTTCCAGTATAAGAAGGCTGTCTCGGCGTCTGCCACGAAGACGTGCGGATCGATGACGTTGCCGCTCAGAATCGGCTCCTTCCCGGCAATAAACTGCCCGGTCGGGCGAGCGGACTTTGCCAGACCGATGGAGAGTTCGCGGGTTTTTCTGTCGCGCGCTACGAAATAGACTCTAAACTCGCCCCTCACCTTATGCATCTCGGGCGCCCAAAAGTCGCTGACGTATTTACCATCCGCCGCCCAATCCGGCTTCTTACCCTCGGGGAACACGAAGCCGGTAAATTCCCAATTTATGAGGTTGCGTGATCTGATGATAGGAAACGAGTCGGGGGCATCATTCGAGGTGACGACGAGGTAGTACCATACGCCCACTTCACCGCCCGCTTCTTCCTCGACGCGGAGCACAGCCGGATCACCATAGCCGTATAGTATGCCGGGAGCCAGATTCTCAGTCAGAAGGGCGCGATACTTTGCTCTAGAGGTAGGCTCTGCCGCCAGACGCCGATTGCGCGGCAGCCGAAGCCCGAAATCCTGTGCAAGTTTCTGGAACAGGTTCAGGTAGGAGTTATGCTCCACATCTGCAAGGTGGTAATCGAGGGTCTTTGTCGAACCGTCGGACGGGTCTGTTCCCTTGATCCTAAACGAGTATGCGAACTCTTCATTCGCTGTTGCCCGCGTGATGCTGACTGTAAAGCCGAAGGGGACACTCTCCCCCGACATCAGCGTGACAGGATTATCTATCGCGCGACTTTCTTCATCTTCCATCTGCGTCCCTCGTTGAATGAGTTGTCGTTGAAGCTGATAGGATAGCTCTTAATATGGCCGTGCGCATTTATTCAGAGGAGACGCTCGCGCTGGCAGGATAGGCGGGGGCACTGTATTTCGAACGGTAGGGTTGCAAAAGATATTTTAGTTACGACGACCGGTGGCGAGCAGGGCAGGTAATTTCAAGATCAGGTGTGGGGAGAAAGTTGTTGCGCCACTAACGGGAGACACTACCATGATCTGTTTTCAAGAGGCGAAAGTCTCAATCGCTTCTTTGATGATGGCGTAACACTCGCAGGCTTGCGCTTCCATCTTCTCGCGGTCGAGAATCGTGACCGTCCCGCGCCCTGACTCGATGAGTCCGGCCTCGCGCAAAGTCCCCATCGCATCCGTGATCCCCGCGCGGCGTACGCCTATCATGCTGGCGATGAGATCATGCGTGATGTGCAATTCATCGGTGTGCAGGCGGTCGGCCAGCGTCAGCACCCACCGCGCCAGCCTTTGCTCTACTGAGTGCATCTGGTTGCAGAGCGCGGTCTGCGCGGTTTCCGTCATGCGCGCCTCGATCCGGTTGAGCACCAACTGGTGCAAACGCTCGCCCCGGTTGAACTCTTCTTCAAACGTCGTGGGTTCCATCCGGTGGCCGCGCCCGTCCGTGAGCATCTCGCAACGGACAATGAAGTGTCCCTCTTTGAAGATAGCCCGCTCGCCGATGACGCTCTCATCCCCGGCGATGCTCAGCATCAACTCTTTACCCTCCTCGCTGCTCACAGACAGCGAGGCCACTCCCTCTTCGAGAAAATAGACGAACTGCGCCGGAGTGTCGGCTTCGTGCAGGACTTCGCCCTGACTGAGCGACACAGGTTTCAAGTGTGGGACGAGGCGTTGATATTCAACGTCGGGCAAGGCGGCTAAAAGCGAGTTGTGCGGGCGCGGGCTGTTTGGTTCAGACATGCAGTTATCCTTCATTTATGCGAGAGATAAGGAATAACCCCTGGTGCGATGATAACGGCGGGAGCATAGCATATCCGGAGCGGAGCTATTCTCAATGTTTAGGGTGTCCGCCCGACCCGCGCCATACAGAGCGGGCAAGGGCTGTAGTTCGGTGTCGGCGTGGACAGCGTGACGACGGCGGACGGACGCCGCTCACGCACATCGCGCCGGCTGCCCTTCGTGGACAGGTTGCAGAGTGTGCGCGTTCGGGCGGCGCGCTCCAGCAGATGGTATTGGTAATCACCGGGGAAGGTGGCGAAGCTAGCCATCAGTATCTCTCCAGCGGCTACCGGGCTTGGCCGCTCACGCCGAGCAGGCGTTGAAATTCCTTCTCCACGATGGGGTAGCATTCGCACGATCTCCCCTCAAGCTCTTCCCGCAGAAGGACACTGACGTGGCCGCGCCTGTATTTGATGATGCCTTCCTCCTGAAGTTTACCCGCCGCTTCGCTGACTCCGGCGCGGCGCGTGCCTAACATCTGCGCGATGAACTCGTGCGTCAGTTGCAACTCCGGCGAGTGCGCCCTGTCCTGAGACATCAGGAGCCAGCGCGCCAGTCGCCCGTCAATGGGGTGGGCGCGGTTGCAGGCCGCCGTCTGTGCGATCTGGATGATGAAGGCTTGCGTGTAACGGAGCAGTAAATCCTGTAAGTGCTCGCCCCGCTTGAACTCCGCCTGCAACACGTCGAAACGCATGCGCAGGGCGTCGCCCGGCAGTTGCACGACGGCTTCCATCGGCGACGTGATGCTCCCGAGAAAGACGCAGACACCGAACATGCCTTCATTGCCCACCATCGCCGCCTCCACGCTCTTGCCGTCCTCGAACTGGCAGACGACGGAAACCGTGCCGCGATTCGGAAAATAGGCGTGCGAGATGGGTTCGTGCGGGTGGTACAGGACTTCGCCGACGCCCATTTCGACCGGCTCTAAATAGGCGGAGAGGCGTTTGTATTCTGCGAGCGGCAGGGCGTTTAGAATCCGGTTCGACGTGGGCGGGGATGGAGTTTCGAAAGTGGACATCAGATAGCCTTTCTGCTGGCGGTTAAACTTCAACGTAGAGCGCGCACGGCAGCAGGCGGAGGGCGTCTGGCTGAACCTAGTGTCGATGACTTTTATTAGCGAATAGGCAGGTACACCATAGCCCATGCGCCCACCGCGCACAGTACGGTTGCATACGCAACTCTATTTATGTCTGCGCGCGCTGCCGTACCGAAAAGTGGGCGTCGGAGTGTCATAGTGCAATGTTTCTGCGAGGGGGCATTATGAACAATCGAGACGAGCGCCGGGGCACGATCCTGCTGGTGGAAGAGGACAAAGATGTGCGCCCTAACTTAAGGCGCAATCTACAGAAAGATGGTTACCGGGTATCGCTGGCGATAGATGAGGAAGACGCGCTGGAAAGAGTCGGCGGCGGCTATGTTCCGGTCGATCTCGTGCTGATCGATCTGGTTGATAAGTCGGCGGATGAGGTCTTGCAGGTCGGGCGCAGGATACGCGAACACGGGAAGTATGACGGCCACACTCCGCTCGTCGTGCTGGCTGAAGAGTACGGCGCGGACGTGGAAGGTACGGATGTCAATGTCTGTGGAAATGATTGGATCAGTTACCTCGAAAACCGCGACCAGTTAAATAACCTGCTCGCCCGTCTGCTCGGTAGATAATCGAATCAGGGCGACCATATAGTTGATTCACCTGAGTTGCGCCCCGATTTGAATATAGCCGGGAAGTTGGCGGCAAGAGCACAGCGCGCGGTGTGCTCAACGTTTTAACTGTTCGCTGCTTATCATTTGTAAGGGCATGAAGCTGTTCTTTTGGAGTTAACCACTTGATGTCAGGAAGAGCTTAATAAATTGCTCTTTGATGTCGTCAGCTCTGTTTTGAACGCGACCGGAGACAGGGAGAATCCTGAATGTTCGAAGAAACTATCTCGCAGAGAGAAGCCCGCCCGACCATCTTTCTCGTTGAAGAAGATGACGATGCCCGTCCCGGTTTAACTGCGAACCTGCGCGGGCAGGGCTACCGAGTGCTCGTGGCGGCTGGCCTCCAAGACGCGCACGACTGGGTGAGCGGCGAAAGTCCGGTTAACGCCGATCTAGTCTTAATCAATCTGGTGCGTAAGACGCCCGAAGAGTCTGTGAGGCTCGGGCGCGAGTTACGCGAGCATGCCAAGTATGACGGCCACACTCCGCTCGTCGTGATGCCGGAAAAGGTTCCCCGAGAATTAGAGGGCACGGACGTTAATGTGAGCGGGAACGATTGGATCTGTTACTACGAAGAAGTCACACCTCAGTTGCGAAAGCTGCTCGCACGCCTGCTCGACAAATCATCGAGCTAGGACGCTACGCGGTTCCGCCTTCGTATGACCCGTCAGACCCCGGTGAGGATATTGTGCCCGACGAGGTCTGTATTGTTAGCCTGTTGATCTTCTTTTTCGTCCGGGCGGTAATAGAGGATGGTGCCGTTGGCGGAGAGTTCGAGCAGGCCGAAGGGAAGAACGTTTAGTCCTGTCTCTTCTTTAAGCAGCATGTGAATAAGAGTGTAGCAGGCGACCGAGCGTACTCCTGAACTCGGCGAAGTCGAGCGGCTTCGTGATGTAGGCGTCGCACCCGGCGGCGCGCGCCGCGGCCTGAAACTCCGCCCCGTCGTGCCCGGAGAGGGCGACGATGGGCACGTCGCGCAGCGATTCCTGCTCACGCATCCGGCGGGTCGCGGAGAGGCCGTCGAGTCCCGGCAGGCTGCCGTCCATCAGTACCAGATCGGGGTGCTGGCGGATGGCTATCTCAATCCCTTCCAACCCGTCCGAGGCTTCCAACATGGCGTAACCGTCATGCTCCAGAAGCATTCTGAGCATGAAGCGCGTGTCGTCGTGATCTTCGACAACCAGCACTACCGGGCGATAGTTCTGTTCAGGTTTGTATGTCATGAGAGTGCGACATATACCGTCTGCTTCGAGCAAGCCGCTGTGCCGTAGTTGGTGATAGTTAGTGTCGGGTTAGAAAGTGAAAAGGCGAGCCTCGCGATGAAGCCCGTCCCTTCTTCCCCTTGTACCGTCGCGCCACTGTGATGAGTCAGTCCGGGAGCACGTGTGTTCAGTAGATTCGCGACACTGATCTCCGAGCCTCTCCGGCACTCATACCGATTGACGTGAACGGGCAGAATATAGCGGGTGCAACGCCGCTCGTCTGTACGCTTCATGGCACACTTTGTTGAGGTGGGAATGAAAAAAGAAGGGTGTCCTACGTCGAGTCACCGGACGTGGAGATGTTGGAAGCGATAGTGGCAGAGCCGCCGGTATCGTGACCATATCTCTATGTGTTCGTAACCTCTGCGAGAACTGATATTCATCATACTTCTTTCATTATTTGACGCTGGTGCGTCGATCAAGGGGGTTTGATGATGCCTGAACAATTCAGATCAGATTATGTCTCCGAGCGCGTACGTGCGGATGACGAAAGAGAAGAACAGAAACTCAATTCTGCCACAGGGGCGAGGCTCACCCCTGCGGAGGCGGAAGAGGTCTGGCCGCAGGTGCTGGAACACAAGTGGTACCTGAGCGAACGGCTGGGGCGTGATGTCGGCCTGAGGGTCGCCGCTCTCGACTATTTCAAGAACGTCCGCAGGATAGCGAAGCGCGACGAGTTGCGCGAGGTGACGCCGCCCGCTCTGCCCTTCCGACGCCCGTTCGGCTACAGATAAAAAAACTCCGTGAACCGAAGCGCAGGTTAAAGCCCCTTTGGGAGTGCGGGTGGCGGTTGCCCGTTCCGTTGACGGACTTAAGGAGAAGATTGTGATTAAAGCTGTGATATTCGATGTTGACGGCACGCTCGTCGATTCCAACGACCTGCACGTCGAGGCGTGGCAGGTCGCCCTTAGAGGCTGCGGCAAAGAGGTGGCTTATGAAGAGTTGCACGAACAGATGGGCAAGGGCGGCGACCAGTTGATGCCCGTCTTCTGCACGCCGGAAGAGTTGGACAGGTTCGGCGAGGAGTTGGAACGGAGCCGCACGGAGTTGTTCACGACGGACTACCTGCCGCGCGTGTGTCCCTTCCCAAAGGTGCGCGAACTCTTCGAGCGCATCAAGGCCGACGGTCTGGCAATCGCCCTCGCCTCTTCGGCCAAAGAGGAGGAGTTGGCGCAGCATAAGCGGAACCTACGCATTGAAGATTTGTTGGAGACGGCCACCTCTGCCGATGATGCCGGGAGGTCGAAGCCGCACCCGGACATCTTTCAGGCTGCGCTGGAAGGCATCAAAGGCGTCGAGCCGTCGGAAGCCGTCGTCGTCGGCGACACGCCCTACGACGCGATTGCCGCCGCGAAGGCGGGCATGCGCACCATTGGTCTGCTCAGCGGTGGTTTTACGGAAGAGGCTTTGCGTGCAGCCGGGGCTGTCGAAATATACGAAGGCGTGGCCGATCTGCTCGCGCGCTACGACGAGTCTCTGCTCGGGGCAAAAGCGGCGACGGTCGTAGCCAGCCGGTAAAAGCTGCCGTCGCATGATTCTCATCCCGGCAATTTGTCTTCCAGCGTACTCACTAACCTGTGAACATCAGTCTCCTCCAGCAGTTCTTTCGCCTCTTCTCTGACGGTATCCACCTCCACTCCGAGATGCTCACAGAGTTGTCGCTGCATGCGGAGCATCATCGTCATCTCCTGCTCAGCAAGGATGCTGACCTGCAAGTCCAGATGCGCCCGCTTGTCGGACTGCCGCGTCATGCGGTTCTGGCTGATTAAGATGAAGATGGCGAGGAAGACGCCTTCCGACGAAACAATCAGCGTCAAGATGCCGAAGGGAAATGGATCGAACGGGGCGACGCCGGGAATCGCACGAAGGTTAACCATAAACCAGACCGCGAACCACACGACGTGAAATACGAGAAAGGACATGCTGCCCATGATGGAGACGAAAAAGTCGCTGACCTTTTCTCCCATCGAGCGGCCATGCAATTCCCGATGTTCGAGTTTAGCGATGGCCTCCACGTTATAGGCCATCGGGTCGGCTGTGGCGATAGGAGCGGCTCCGGCAGATTCATCCATCCTTGTTCTTCCCCTTGTTCTTTCACATCACATGCGATTAACGCGTCTGACAGGGAGCGGCAGATGTTCCGCATGATCGAGGGCTGCGGCTTGCCGACAAACTCCCACGATGATCGCACCGGGTTATCAACCCCGCCTCTCACATTATCTTTTCCGCGCGCGGCAAATCTTCACTGCCCCGCTCCCTGCACCTTCTTCGCCGCTAACGCAACCGGGAGCGTCACGGGAGAGGTTGTTGTTGTTGCCTGTTGCGGCGTTTGCGGCTCGGCGTTCGTAGTGCCCGTGATGAGGCGCGCGCTGCGCTCACGCGTGAAGTAAGCCCATATCCATTCGCGCATCACCCAGAGGCGGTTGCGGAATCCGATGAGCAGGAAGACGTGAACCAGCAGCCAGAGGAGCCACGCGGTCAAGCCCGACAGGTGCCAGCGCCCGAACTCCGCCACGGCGCGGTTGCGCCCGATGGTCGCCATGCTTCCACGGTCGCTATACGCGAATGGCCGCCGCTTCTCGCCGCGCAGGTCGCACAGGATATTCGCCGCCGCCGCCTTGCCTTCCTGCGTCGCCGCCGCACCTAAACCGGGGACGGGCTTGCCGTCAGGATTCTTGATCGCCGCCATGTCGCCGATGACGAAGATTTCGGGATGACCGGGCAGACTCAGATCAGTTTCGACCGCCACGCGACCTGCCCTGTCCGTCGGCACGCCCAACTCTTTACCGAGCGGTGAGGCGGCGACTCCCGAAGCCCACACAGTTACGCTCGTCGAAATCCATTCTTCCCCGACTTTGATCCGCCCCGCCTCGACCGCCGTTACCAGACTCCCCTTGCGTACATCGACCCCCAACTCTATCAACTGCTCTTCGGCTTTGCGCGATAGTTCTTCCGGGTACATGCCGAGCACGCGCGGCGCGCCTTCCAGCAGCATGACGTGCGCCTGCGTCGTGTCAATCGCCTTGAAGTCTTTCGCCAGCGCGCGGCGCGCGATCCCTGCAATCGCCCCGGCGACCTCTACGCCCGTGGGGCCTGCACCGATCACGGCGAAGTTCAGAGGCTCATGGCTGCCCGTCAGGTAAGCCTCGCGCTCGGCGACTTCGAAGGCCAGCAGGATGCGACGCCGAATCTCCAACGCATCTTCAATCGTCTTGAGTCCGGGCGCGTCCTTTTCCCATTCGTCGTGCCCGAAGTAAGAGTGGCGCGCACCGGCTGCGACGATCAGGAAATCGTATGAGAGTTGCGCTCCGACATTCAGCTTCACTATGCGCGCCGCCGTGTCGAAGCCCGTCACCTCGCCCAGGATGACTTCGACGTTCGGCGCGCGATGCAAAATGCGGCGCAGCGGG
>DASWNS010000140.1:0-26821 GCA_036399115.1 Pyrinomonadaceae bacterium
ACGCTCCGCGCCCATCTTCACCGCCGCCTGCGCGAAATACTGGTTGCAGGAAACTTCGTAAGCCTTATCCACGCCGATGTGGCCGTGAACTTCCGCCGGACCCTGATCGTCGTAGATGACCTTTGCGCCGGGCTGCGCGTAGTAGCCGTTACCGCTGCACAGGTACTTCTCGTTCTGCGTCCCGGCCAGATATTGCGCGATCATCGTAACGGTCTTAAACGTCGAGCCGGGAATGTAGTAGCTGCGGAGCGAGCGGTTGACGAGCGGGCTGTTGCGTTTGTCCGCGTCGAGCTTGATCCAGTTGCTCTCGTCCTGTACTTCGGCGAGCGTGTAGGTCGGGTTGCTGTACATGGCGAGCACTTCGCCCGTCTGCGGATTCAGGATGACGACCGCGCCGTGCCGGTCGCGCAACTGCTCAACGGCAGCCTTCTGCAACTCGCTGTCAATCGTCAAACGCACGTCGAGATTGCCGGGCTGTTTGATGTCGCGCTCGAAGAGCACGTCGATGGCTTCGGGAGCCGCGCCGCTTTGCACGCCGAAGAGCGCGCGTTCGATGCCTGCGTCGCCGCGTTCCGAGCCGAACAACTGCGCCATCTCGCGGTCGAGCGGATACTCGCGCACGATGCGCCCGTTGTCGCCGCGTTTGTAGAGCGCGAGCGCGCGTTCGAGGCTGCCCGAACGGTCGAGTATCCAGCCGCGCAGGGTGGATTCCGAGAGGCGTCGGTTGCGCAGGTCTTTGTAGTTGAGATCGGAGAAACGGTCGTTGCGTTCCTCTGCATAGCGCGCCCAGTAGACGTGAAAGCCGAAGACCGTGAGCGCGAGGATGAGAAAGAGCCAGCGCAGCGCGTAGAGGCCGCGATTCGTGGAGGTGACGCCGAGCCTCTGCCGCACCTCGGTCGGCAAGTCTGCGGGCGCAACCGCCGCCAGAGCCGAACGTCTTCGCCTCATGCCGAGCACGAGCGACAGGCCGAGCAGCAAGAGCATCAGCCCCAGCCCCGCCACGTAGATCAAACTCAACAGCGCGGGCTGCTTCTCCGGAATAACTTCTAAAAGAAACATATTTTTAAGTGACAAGCGACAAGTGACAAGCGACAGGATGTAAAGACAAGTAAAAGATAGTTTTTTCCTTTTAACTCGTCACCCGTCACTTGCCACTCGTCACTGCTTTCTGAATCTGACCTCGACATCGCCGAATCCGACGACATCGCCGTCTTCGAGTTGGCGCGCTTCGCCGTAATTGATGCGCCTGCCGTTTATATATGTTCCGTTTACCGAACCTGTGTCGGAAACGAGCAGAGTTCCTTCGCGATTCATCAAAATCGCGGCGTGAATCTTCGACACGCTCGGGTGCGCGAGCGACAGGTCGCAGTCCGTCGCGCGCCCGACGCTCAGGCGTTTGCCGCCCGGTTTGAAGGAGAGCGACTTTTCTTCCGACTCCTTGCCGATCTGGATGCGCGCGTACACGGAGACATTTTTCGTCGCGCCGGGAGACGAGGGCACGGCCACGCCCGCCGCCGCACGCTCGCGCTCCTCATCCTCGCGCTGCAACTCCTCTTCAAACGCGCCGTAGCCCGGATCAACCGCGATGCCCGTGGTGAAAATATCGACGATAGTTTCCACCTCGACGGGTGCGAGCGTGCGCAGGCGTTGATCGTTAATGTGGTCGATGGCGGCGGCGAGCACCTCGTTCTCCAACTCCCTGACCGACTCCGGCGGGGCTTCCGAATGCGTGCCCCACTCGATCTTGAGTCGCATGACGTGCGGTGCGATGCGCCCGCGCTTCGCATCGTTGCGCGAGCGTTCGTCGATCAGGCGGTTCATGCGTTCGATGAGGCGGGTGGTGGTGAAACCGCTCTGCGGTTCGACCGTCCGCCCGAGCGAGCGATCAACCACCGCGCCCACGCGATCCAGCACGCGCCGCAACAGTCGCTCGGCTAACGCTTCGTCGCGCTTCGGCACGCTCTCTTTTTTCTCTGTCTTATCCATGCAAGTCTATACGGCCACATGCCGACGAGGTTCGAAGATCATCAAGCTGCTCAGAGTAAACTACGCGCGTTAAAACGGCGCGGCGCGGGGGGAATGAATTGTAGATATTTTCAAGCGCGCACTATTTTAAGGGGAAAAGGGTAAAAGTAAAAAGGGGAAAGATAGAAACCGCCCTCTGGAGACAGTCTCGAAGGGAAAAGCCTGAAAGGCGAAACCGGGAAACTATGCGAAAACAGGCCGAAATTGTTTCGCGCCCTTTCGGGACGCAGCCGGATTCGCGTGGTTCGCTTTTTTGCGATTCGTTCGGATTTCGCCGCCGTCCTCACGCGGTCGCACGCTGCCGCGCGGCTTCGTAGAGTATCACCGCGAGCGCGACCGCGACGTTGAGGCTTTCGACGGGCGGTTGCATCGGGATGCGTATGCGCTCGTCAGCCGCACGCGCTTCCTCGTCCTCCAACCCTCCGGCCTCCGCGCCCATGATGACGGCGTAAGCCTCCGTCCAGACGAGAGCGGTGTGACCTTTGTCCGCCGCGAGATACGCGCTCACCGTGCGTATGCCGTGCGCGCCGCACCATGAGACGACTTCGGCAAAATCCGCATTTGTCCACAGGGGGAGGCGAAAGCCCGACCCCATCGCGCCGCGCAATGCTCTGGGAGAGAGCAGGTCTGTGGTGCCTGCGGTGGCGATCACGCCCGTCGCCCCAGCGGCCTCGGCCACGCGCAGCATCGCTCCCGCGTTCGACGGATTATTGACGCCATGCAGCACGACTATCAGCGGGTTCGGATGAAGCGACTTTTCAAACGTCGCACGGGTGGTCGCGCGTCGCTGCGCCAGCAGGACGATCCCTTGCGGACTCTTCGTGTCGCTCAGGGAGGCAAAGACGCCTTCACTGACGAGGTGGAAGCGCGGCTTGAGACGTTCGAGCGCGGCGAGCAGGCGCGCGGCGCGCGGGTCTGCAGCAAACTTCTCCGTGTGGATCACCTCTTCGCAGGCGAGTTCTGAACGGGCGGCCTCCTCGCACAGGCGCAAGCCTTCGATGAAGAGCAACTCCTTCGACGTGCCTCTGCTCACGGCGCGCGCGTGCTGGATGAGTGGATTTTGACGGCTCGTGATCATCGAGGCTTTCGACGGTTTGTGCGGCCAGACCGTAGTTTTATCATTAACTCAAAAGTCGGTCGGAGTTTATGATGAAAAGCGTCCGTCGTAAACTTGTTGCCGGAGAGCAGGCGCGGCGTCGGGTTTTTCACATTTGTTTAGTTGTCGAGAGAGCGTGTGAGGATGAAGAGACGTGTGATCGTGTTGGTTGAAGACCTTTTTTTCGCGGCGAAGATTCGCACGACGGCGGAGCATCTCGGCATCGAAGCCGTCTTTCCGAGAAGCCCGGAGGCTCTCCGCGAGGCGTCCGAAGGAAACGCGCCCGCGCTCTTTATCGTTGACCTGCACTTGCAGCGCGACGACCCGTTTCTCATCGCCCGCGGGCTGAAAGCTGACGCGGAACTCTCGGCGACGCCGCTCGTCGGCTTCTTCTCGCACGTGCAGGTAGAACTGCAAAGGCGCGCGGAAGCATCGGGCTTCGACCGCGTACTGCCGCGCTCGGCCTTCACCAAACGACTGCCGGAAATTTTGCAGGGGCGCATTTAAACGCTCGCCTGCTTAAACCGCGCACCAACTCATCAAGCGTGCATCGCATGAGCTTAAGGACGCTGCTATCCGGCAGTGTCAAATTCTCAAAACTCTCAACGCCGAACTCGCACGGCAACTCTACCGTGCGAGTTACTGAACGACGACGCCTTTGCCGCCAGCCTTCGTTCCTGCGCGAGCCTTGATCTACCCGACGGGCGCGGGCGCGATCACTTCATGTATGGCGCGCACTTCCGTCACGAGTTGTTCATATTGTGCGAGCGTGAGCGCCTGCGCTCCGTCAGAGAGCGCGCGTTCCGGTTGATCGTGGACTTCGATGATCAACCCGTCAGCCCCCGTGGCGACTCCGGCGCGTGCCAGCGGCGTCACCATGTAGTTTTTGCCCGTGCCGTGCGAAGGATCGATCACGACGGGCAGGTGCGAGAGGCGGCGCACGGCGGGGATGGCCGCGAGGTCGAGCGTGTTGCGCGTGTGCTGCGCGAAGGTGCGGATGCCGCGTTCGCACAGAACGACGTTGTAGTTGCCTTCGGCCATGATGTACTCGGCGGCGAGCAGCCATTCGTCGAGCGTGGCGGCGAGGCCGCGTTTGAGCAGCACGGGCAGGGGCGAGCGTCCGGCGCGTTTGAGCAGGGAGAAGTTCTGCATGTTGCGCGCGCCGAGTTGGATCATGTCGCCGTAGCGTTCCACGAGGTCAACGCCGTGCTCGTCGAGCGCCTCCGTCACGATCTTCAAGCCGTAGGCTTCGCGCACGTCCGCGAGAATCTTTAAACCCTCTTCGCCAAGCCCCTGAAAAGCGTAGGGCGAGGTGCGCGGCTTGTACGCGCCGCCGCGAAAGAAACGCGCGCCGCTGCGCCGCACCGTCTCGGCTATCGCAAACGCCTGCGCGCGGCTCTCGATGGCGCAAGGCCCGGCGATGAGCGCGAGTTCGTCGCCGCCGATGGCCGCATCGCCGACGCGCACCACCGTCTTTTCCGGTTTCAGGTCGAGCGAGATCAATTTATAAGGCTTGGTGACGCGAATAGCTTCGGCCACGCCCGACAAGGTTTCAAAGCGCGTGGCATCCACCGCGCCGTGATTGCCGGTGACGCCGATGGCCGTGCGATTCGCTCCGGGCAGCGGGTGCGCCCTCAGTCCAAGTTCCGTCACGACGCGGACGACTTCTGCGATATCGCGCTCCGTCGCATCGGCTTTCATCACGATCAGCATATGAATCTCCAGAAACAGTAACGAGTGACAAGTGACGAGTTAAAAGCTAAAGACAAGTTTTAAGAGCCTCGATCAAAACAACGATTCAGCCACTCAAACCTTTGCGCCTCGCGTCTTAACTCTGCGCCTTTGCGTGAATTCCGCTCTCGTAAAAGGCGCAAAGTGAAAACGGGAAGCGCAAAGAAAGAGAGCCGGTAATTTTGCCACGCACGCTGAGTTTAAACTTGTCACTCGTCACTTGTCACTCATCACTCTCTTCTTAAACTCGTCACTCGTCACTTGTCACTGTCTTCTACATTCTTTCGGGGACATGGATGCCGAGCGTCGAGAGCGCGGCGGTTAACTGGCGGCGTGCGAGGTCTGCGATGTTGACGAGCACGTGGCGGCGCGTTTCGTTCTCTTCGGCGATGATGCGATGGCGGTGATAGAAGAGATTGAAAGCCTTTGCGAGTTGGAAAGTGTATTTCGCCAGATAGGCTGGTTCGGCCTGCGTCGCCGCCGCCGCGATTGTCTCATCCAGACGCGCCGCGAGCGTGACGAGCGACCAGAGTTCGTCTCCCGTCTCGCCCGTTAAAACCTGCCGGACTTCCGCCGCGCCCGCTTCCGTCTCGCTCAGCGTGCGCGCAAACTCACGCGCGCGCGCATAACTCGCTTCGTCCAGCTTGCGGAAGATCGAGTTGGCGCGCACGGCTGCATACTGGCAATAGGGGCCGGTTTCGCCCTCGAAGGAGAGCGCCTCTTTGAAATCGAAAGCGATGAGCGAATTGCGCGTCCACTTCAAGAGAAAGTAGCGGAGCGCGCCCGTGGCAATCGTGTGCGCCGTCTCGACCTTTTCGGCGGCGGTGAGTTCGGCGTGGCGCGATTCCACTTCGGCGAGGGCGTTGGCTTCCAGACGATCTATGAGATCGTCAACCTTCACGCCCAGACCTTTGCGCCCGCTCATTTCGATGTGCGGGCGCGCGCGATCTTCCGGCGTCAACTCGAAGCCGAGTTCTTCGGAGGCCGCAGGCGACAGCGCGACCATCTCATAAGAGAGGTGCACGCTCGGATCGCGCGCGAGGCCGGGCACGACGGCCTGCACGCCGCGCTGCACGATGTCCTGCGTGTACGACTGGCGCGAGTCGATCACGTTATAGACGATGCTCCCGCCCCCGAACTTCGGCGGCTGGTAAGCCACCTGTGCCTCCGCTGTCGGCGGCGACGCCGTGGTTACCCAGACCGTGTGGCCGTCGTCGTATTGTTGAAACGGCTTGTAGTAAAAATCGAGTCCAAGCTCTCCGAGTTTCCAGAGTTGATAGGCGATGTCCTTGCCCGCGTAGGTGACCGTGCCGTTTGAGCGGACGATGATCTTGTCTGCGTCGTGCTCGTCGGTTCCGGTGTGTGCGTCGGAGGGCATCACCCAGCAGCCCGCGTTGCGCCCTTCGGTTTCGAAACGAATCGTGCCCGTCTCTTTGAGACGCGTGAAGGCGTGGTCCCAGAAATGCAGGTGGAGAATCTCCGATTCGCGCGGCAGCACGTCGTAGCGGATGCCTAATCGCGCCATCGTCTTCAAGTGACACTGGACGATGCGCGTGGCAACGTAATCGGCTATCTCTGCGGTCGGGTTGTCGCCCGCTTCGATGGCGTGCAGCGTCTCGCCGCGCAGTTTCAACAACTCCGGGGCTTCTTTGGCCTCCGCGTCGCCGCGCCGGTAGAAGAGGCCGACGCTCGCGTACAAGTCCCAGCAGTAATAATCGAACGGCCTCTCGGGCGGGAGCGACTCGTCGAGGCGTTGCACGTCCGCGAGCGTCATGTGTTCGATGTGCATGAAGCCGACGACGACATCCGCCACCTGCACGCCCGTGTTGTCGATGTAGTTTTGCACTTCGACCGCCGCGCCCGTCGCGCGCAGCACGCGCACGAACGTATCGCCGAGCACGCCGTTGCGCAGGTGTCCGATGTGCGCGGCCTTGTTCGGGTTGATGTTCGTGTGCTCGACGATGACTTTGGAGTTGTCGCCCGCCTCCGTTTGCGTGTGTGCGACCGCCGCCTCCGACGCGGCGACGAGATGTTGCAAACTCTGCGCGCGATCATAGAAAACGTTGAGGTAGCCTGCGCCCGCCACTTCGACGCGCGCCACGCCCGCTTCGGCTTCGAGCGCGGCCTTCAACGCTTCGGCGATGGCGCGCGGGTTGGCGCGCTCACCCTTCTCCTGTTTGAGCCGCTTCGCCACCTCGAAGGCGACGGGGAAGGCCACGTCGCCGAGTTCGATGCGCGGCGGTATCTCGCCCTGCACGGCGGGGAAGGAAACGAACTTCTCTTCAATCGTGCGCTGCACGCGCGCGCTCAATCTTTTCTGTAGTTCAAGCAGGTTCAATGATGCGTGTGTCCTTATCTTGGGAGTCGGAGAGCGATAGCGCGGCTTCACTGTCGGAGCATGCCGTCGCTGCAAAAGTGGAAAGTATAACTTACGCGCAGCACAGACACTAAATGTGATAGATGAACGGAGACGAACAGGACAGTTTAAGTCTTACTCATGGAGACAAAATTTTATTGACAGTGACAAGTGATAGGCGTATAGGCTGTAGGCGGCGCACGGCTTCTATTGACGAAACTCTCACCAGCTTCCATCAATCCGCGAAACCTTGTTTTTGTTCCCACGCCTTGAGACTAGCCGATATGAAAAAGTTGCTCTGGTTTCTAGTCGTACTTCCGCTGATGGCTGTTTTCACAAACAATTGAAACGCTCGGTGAGGCGGCTCTCAATCGAGGTAACTCTCATCTACAGGGAAGTCATAAGTTATGAAATACAAAAAAGCGATGCCACTCGTACTTGTCGGCTCCTTTATGTTTTTTTTTGACATTTATCTTACCCATGCCGGGTTCTTCAAAAAATAACAAAAGACCTGAGCAGAGCAGCCAATTGACGGAGACTCATACCGCCCTGAAACTAGATTTGGTATCGGAAACCGGCGAAAAAATTTTAGAAATTATCGAGGCTTCCTACCAGATATCAGTAAAGGGAATAGATAGTTCGTCAATTCGGGTGAGGAATCTCAGTAATCGAAACATTACCGCGTTAGGCATCATCTGGACAGTAAAATTCACAGATGCCGGTCAATGTCTATTAAAGCAGATCGCAGATTACAGACTTCATAAAGACATGGTGAAGGCTAAGGGGATTAGACCTTTTGCGCCTTACGAAGAGAAATTTATTCCACGTTTGACAAACGAATCTTTGGATGAAGAACAAGTGATTAAGAGCGTTGGCGTGGAAATCTCTTTTGTCGAGTTTGAAGATTCGAGCGGCATTGGCATAGAAAAGTCTGAAATGTACGAACAACTTCTCTCCAAGAGGAAAGGAGCCGAAATTTATAAACAATGGATAGAGAGTGATTATAGAGATAATGCCCAAAACGTGGCTCGGGTTAAAGAAAAGCTGATTAGTGATGGCCTGCCGAGGGATAAAGAGTTGGAAAATAGCTGGGTTGAGCAAGGGGCATTGATCTACAGACAGTGGATGCGCGACATCCTTAACAATAAGGGTGAACATGCCCTGCAAGAACAAATCCACCAGCAATTTAAAAGGCAAAAATAGATCAACGTTATTAGTGTGTTTCTTGAGCAGCGAAATGGTGGACAGGCATGAAACTGAAAATATTGCTGGCACTAACTTGCATAATAATATTCATCATCTCTGTATTTTCTCAGACAAGGTCTAAACTGTATAAAGCAAAAATGCTTGGGAACAAATACTGTAGATGCGTATGGGAATACAGGCTGCCAAATTTCATTCGATTATAAAGATTGCGATGGGCGTACTCATAACTCCCGTCCGCAGTGTACCAATGGCATTCATGGACAAAGCTCTTGCCAATGCACTTGCACTGCGGCACCAAACAACGGGTGGGCAATTTCCTACTCTCTTCCAGATGACTCGAATGTAAGCGAATCGAAAAGTTGTCTCGGTTGCCCGACACCAACACCAACGCCTACACCTTGTCCTACACCAAATACGCCTCAACCATCCGGGAAGTGTAGTTGGGATTCTCGATATTGCACTTGGAATTGCGATTACGCAGGAGGCGGCTGCACGACGCCAGGTTTTGACGGAAGTTGCCCTTACGGCACGTACCCGAGCAACGGCATGTGCTGCTCCGGCGGGAGCTGCGACGGCTTCGCTCCCACATCTTCCCTGACAACACGGCCTCGCTGATGCCGCTCCCCGACAATGAACCGTGCGGCGGAGGCTGTATCGTTGACCCCGACACGAACACCTGCGCCTCGCCCATCCTCATAGACGTGGCGGGCGACGGCTTCCACCTCACCGACGCCGCGCGCGGCGTGCTCTTCGACATCAACGGCGACTTTACGCCCGAACACTTAGGCTGGACAACTCACGGCACGGACGACGCATGGCTCGTGCTCGACAGAAACAACAACGGCACAATAGACGACGGGCGGGAACTGTTCGGCAACTACACGCCGCAGCCCCCGCCGCCCGCAGGCGCACAGCCCAACGGCTTTCTCGCCCTCGCTGTCTACGATTGGACAACTAACGGCGGCAATGCCGACGGTATCATTGACGCCCAAGACCCGATCTTCTCTCGCCTGCGCCTCTGGCAGGACACGAATCACAACGGCGTGTCGGAAGCGACGGAGTTACACAGTTTGTCGTCGTTGCATGTGGTAAGCCTGCATCTCAACTATAAAGAATCGAAGCGGGTGGACGAGCACGGCAACGAGTTCCGCTACCGTGCGAAGTTGAACGATGCAGAGGGCACGAAGGTCACACGTTGGGCGTGGGATGTGTTCCTCGTCAAAGCTCCTTAAGTCGAAATTAAATCGAAGCGCGTCGTGAAACCGCACGCAAGGTCTGTGCAGCCTTGCGTGCGGTTTCGCCTGTGGGCAGTCATCTCCGAACTTGACTCTCACGCGGGGGCGGCATCCGCTGCCATCGTGAAGTTCGAGCGAGGCTGCAACCCGCGCACACAAAGCTCCTAACTTGACACTTCGTCGGTCGGCTCTGCTACCATCGCCGCCTGATTTCGATGCCGACACAATTCGATCCAGCTTTGCTCACAGAGTTGCGCGAGCGACTGCGAGCCGCGCGTCGCGTCTTTGTCCTGACCGGCGCGGGCGTGTCGGCTGAGAGCGGCGTGCCTACGTTTCGCGGCGGCGGAAATTCCGCCGTCTGGAAGGGCGTCCCCTTCGACGTGATCTCGTCCGCAGGGATGCTCGCGCGCGACCTGCCCGCCGTCTGGGAGTGGTTCGACTACCGGCGCAAACTGCTCCGCGACCTGCAACCGAACGGCGCGCACCGCACGCTCGCTGTCTGGCAAGAGAAGTTTGCGCGCCTGAGCCTCGCCACGCAGAACATAGACGGGCTGCACGCGGCAGCCGGTTCGCGCGACGTGCTCGAACTCCACGGCAACATCTGGACGGCGCGTTGTACCGGATGCGGCGCACGCAAGTCTCTACTCGAAGAGGGAAGCGGCGACAGCGAACCGGAACGACCGCCCATCTGCCGCGAGTGCGGTGAGGCGATGCGCCCCGACGTGGTCTTGTTCGGCGAACTGCTGCCCGCGGGAGTCTTCGAGCAGGCGGCGACGGAAGCGGCGGGTTGCGATCTCTGCTTCGTCATCGGCACTTCGTCGCTCGTCTATCCGGCGATGCGCCTGCCGGAGATCGCGCTCGAAGGGGGCGCGTACACGGTTGAGATCAATCCCGAAGCGACGCCGTTCTCCGCGCTCTCGGACGTGGCGATTCAAGGACGCGCGGGCGAGGTGCTGCCCCGTTTGGAATTTTAGATGCGGACACTCTATTTCGATTGCTTTGCCGGAGCGAGCGGCGACATGATCCTCGGCGCACTCGTCGCCGCCGGAGCCGACGCACGCGCGCTCACTGAACAACTCGCGCTGCTCGATGTCGCAGACTTTGAAGTCGCCTTCGAGAAGGTTGATCGTTCGGGCATCAGCGCGACGCATGCGCGCGTGCAGACCGTCGAAGAACAACATCACCGGCACCTCAGCGCGATTCTCAAGATCATCGACGGTTCGCGTCTGAGCGAGGCGGTGAAGGCTCGCGCCGCGCGCATCTTCGAGCGGCTCGGCGAGGCCGAAGCGCGGGTGCATAATGTTCCGGTCGAGCGTATACACTTCCACGAGGTCGGCGCGATGGATGCCATCATTGATGTCGTCGGCGCGTGCATCGGCTTTGAACTGCTCGGCATTGAACGCTTCGTCGCGTCGCCGCTGCACGTCGGGAGCGGCACGGTCGAGATGGCGCACGGGCGTTTCCCTGTGCCCCCGCCCGCCGTCTTGGAACTGCTGAGCGATGCGCCCATCTATGCGACCGACATCAAGGGCGAACTCGTCACGCCGACGGGCGCGGCCATTATCTCGACCGTCAGCGCGGAGTTTGGCGCGCTGCCACGGATGCGCGTCGCGGCCACGGGCTACGGGGCTGGAACGCGCGAGTATAAAGATTTCCCGAACGTGCTGCGCGTGATAATCGGCGAGACGGAAGCTGTAGAAACCGCTGTCGAAAAACTTTCGCGGCGCGAAGAGTTGATCATGATCGAGACGAACCTCGACGACACGACGCCGCAGGTTCTCGGTTATGTCTCGGAGCGTGCCTTCGCGCTCGGCGCGCTCGATTGTTTCCTGACGCCGGTACAGATGAAGAAGAATCGTCCGGGCGTGCTCGTCTCGATTCTGTGCCGTCCTGCCGCGCAGGAGGCGTTGACGCAGTTGCTCTTTGCGGAGACGACGACGCTCGGCGTAAGGAGTTACGAAGTCGAGCGACGCGCGCTCGCCAGAGAGTTCGTCAGCGTCGAAACGGAGTTCGGGAGGATCAGTGTTAAGGTGGCACGCGGGGGAGACGGGCGTGTGAGCAACGTTGCGCCGGAGTTTGAAGATTGCCGTGCGGCGGCTCTCGGCGCGGGCGTGCCGCTGCATCTGGTGGAAGCGGCGGCGCGCGCGGCATTCGACGCGCGGCGGGCGGATGAGAAGGGAAAAGATGAAAGCGAAAGAGGTTGATCTGAAGAAGATCGGCGCGGGCGTCAGGCTCATTCTAGAGGGCATCGGGGAAGACCCGGAGCGGGCGGGTCTGCAACGCACGCCGCAGCGCGTCGCGGAGATGTACGCGGAACTGACCGCCGGGATGCGCGAAGACCCGCGCGAGCACGTCACGCCGCTGCCGGGCGATTCGCACGACGAACTCGTCATCGTCAAAGACATTCACGTCGCTTCGATCTGTGAACATCATCTCGCGCCGTTCGTCGGTCGTTGTCACATCGCTTACATCCCGAAAGGCGGGCGCATCCTCGGCCTGTCGAAACTGGCGCGGCTGGCCGACACGTTCGCGCATCGCTTGCAGGTGCAGGAACGTCTCACCTCCGAGATCGCCGACACGATCTTCGACGGACTCAAACCGCTCGGCGTGATGGTCGTCATCGAAGCCGAACACACTTGCATGACGCTGCGCGGCGTCAAGAAACCCGGCGCGCTCACGATCACCTCCGCCATTCGCGGCGCGTTTCGCAAAGACCCGCGCACGCGCGCCGAAGCCATGTCGTTGATTCAAGGACACAGATCGTAAATCGTGAATCGTGAATAGAGAGGAACAGGTTTTCTCTATTCACGATTCACGATTCACGATTTACGATGTACCGGTTATGAAAACTTTCTACATCACGACGCCGATCTATTACGCCAACAGTCTGCCGCATCTGGGGCATCTCTACACGACGATGGTGGCCGATTGTGTGGCGCGCTACCGGCGGCAGCGCGGCTACGAAACCTATTTCCTGACGGGCACGGACGAGCACGGCATCAACGTGCAGCGCGCCGCCGCGCGGAGCGGGCGCACGCCGAAAGAGCATGTCGATTACATCGTCGGCGAGTTGAAGGAAAGTTTCGCCGCCTTCGGACTCGACGGCGAGCACGGCGGCTACGACATCTTCATGCGCACGACAGAGCCTTTTCACTACGAGGCCGTCGCAGAGTTCTGGCGTCGCGTCGCGCGGGCGAAAACTCCGGCAGGGCGCGAAGCGATCTACAAAGGCCACTATGAAGGCTGGTTCTGCGCGCCGTGCGCGACGTTCAAGACCGAAGACGAATACACGAAGCCGGAGCGCGAAGGCGACGCGCCGCTCTGCCTGATTCACGAAGCCCCGCTCGACCGCGTGGCCGAGGAGAGCTATTTCTTCCGGCTCTCCGATTACGCGGAAGCGTTGCTCGCGCTCTACGAGTCGCGGCCTGATCTCATCCGCCCGGAAGCGCGGCGCAACGAGGTCGTCAGTTTCGTCAAACGCGGGCTGCAAGACCTCTCCGTCAGTCGTCTCAAAACTTCGGTCAGTTGGGCGATCCCCGTGCCGGACGATCCGGCGCACACGATCTACATCTGGCTCGACGCGCTCTCGAACTACATCACCGCGCTCGGTTGGGGAAGCGGAGGGGGCGGGCGCGAAAACAGCTTCGATAAATTCTGGCCTGCCGTCCACCTGATCGGCAAAGACATCCTGCGCCAGCACGCGATCTACTGGCCTGCGTTTCTCATGGCGGCGGGCATCGAGCAACCGCGTCTGGTCTACGCGCACGGCATCTGGCTCGATCATCAGGGTCGAAAAATGTCTAAGACGCTCGGCAACTCGATTGAACTGCCAACGCTGCGTCGCCATTTTGCGACGGACATCGTGCGCTACTTCTGCCTGCGCGAGATGGCCTTCGGGCAGGACAGCAAGTTCGGTTACGAGGCCGTCATCGAACGCTCGAACAGCGATCTGGCGAGCGGCCTCGGCAATTTGTCGAGCCGCACTCTGACGATGATCGGGCGTTACTGCGACGGTCTGATTCCCGCGCCCGACATCGACGAAGAGAAACGCTTGCAGGCCAAGCGCGCGGGCGTGGACGCAGACGGCGGGGAACTCGCCAGCGCGCTCGAACATGCGCGCGATTCCTTCGTGCAGCATTTCGAGGACTATGCTTTCGCGCGTGCGCTCGAAACGATCTGGACGGTCATCGCACGCGCGGACAAAATGATCTCGGACGCGAAGCCCTGGGAGTTGGCGAAAGACGAGACGCAGCGGCAGACCCTGCACGCGGTCTTGTATCGCTCGGCGGAAACGCTGCGCTGGCTCGCCGTGCTCCTCCATTCCACGATGCCGGAGGCGACGCGCGCCATCTGGCGGCAACTGGGGCAAACCGACGACATCGCGAAAAATGATCCGGCAGAACTTCAATGGGGAGGTCTTCAAGCGGGGACGCGCATCGGTGAAGTCGCGCCCGTCTTCCCGCGCATTGATAAAGCGAAAATCATGTCTGAGATAGAAAAAGAGAACGAAGCGAAACAGGCCGCGTCGGCTGAAACTACTGCGGCGACGCAGGCGGGAACACACGCGACCGAGGCCGACGCCGTGCCCGGTTCGGCTAATGCTGCGGAGACGAAGGCCGAGCCGCCGCAACGCGGCGCGACCGAAGGCGATGCTGCTCCCGCGACGCAAGCGGCTGCGCCCGAAGGCGTCGCCACTTTGATCGGCATCGAGGATTTCGTCAAAGTCGAGATGCGCGTCGGCGAAATCCTGACCGCCGAGCGCATCCCGAAGTCGGACAAACTGCTCCGCTTCACGATTGATCTCGGCGAAGCCGCGCCGCGACAGGTGCTCGCAGGCATCGCCGAATACTACGAACCGGAAAAGCTCGTCGGGCGCAAGATCATCGTGGTGTCGAATCTGAAACCGCGCAAGCTACGCGGCTTCGAATCACAGGGCATGGTGCTCGCCGCCTCCATCGGCGACGAAGGCCGCCCCGTCCTCGCCACTTTCAACGAAGACGTACCGAACGGAGCCAGACTGAAATAGAACAGTGACGAGTGATAGGTGACGAGTGACGAGTTAAAAAGACGTGAATCGTCAATCGTGAATAGAAGCACCCGGTCTTAAATCTATTCACGATTCACAATTTACGATTCACGATTCACTTGTCTTTAACTTGTCACTCGTCACCTGTCACTTGTCACTGCCTTCTTATGTTTATTGATTCACACGCGCACATAGACGGGGCGGAGTTCGATGCGGATCGCGAAGAGGTGTTGGCGCGTGCGCGCGAGGCGGGCGTCGTGTCGATCTTGAACGTCGGCACGGGCGACCCGCACGGCGGCGAGTTGGAGCGTGCGGTTGCGGTCGCCGAACGATACGAAGGTGTGTATGCGGCGGTCGGCGTGCACCCGCACGATGCGCGCCTGTTCGACGACGCTGCGGCAGAGCGCGTCTACGAACTCGCGCGGAGCCGCGAGCGCGTGATCGCTTGGGGCGAGATCGGGCTGGATTATCATTACGACAACTCGCCGCGTGAGGTGCAGCGCGAAGTCTTCGCGCGACAGTTGCGTCTGGCGCGTGAGTTGAAACTGCCGTGCATCATCCACTCGCGCGAGGCGGACGAAGACACGGTGGCGACGCTGCGCGCGGAGTGGAGCGGCGCGGCGCAGGGCGGCATCATGCACTGTTTCGGCGGCGGCTACGAGATGGCCGCGAGCGTGTTGGAGTTGGGTTTTATGATCTCGTTCGCGGGCAATGTGACCTTCAAGAAGGCCGAAGCCTTGCGCGAAGTGGCGCGTCGCGTGCCGCTCGAACGCATGTTGATAGAGACGGACTGCCCGTTTCTCACGCCCGTCCCTTTTCGCGGGCGGCGCAACGAACCGGCGCGCGTCGTCGAAACCGCGCGCCATCTGGCGGAGTTGCGCGGCCTCGAAGTCGCGGAGTTTGGCCGCATCACCACGAGCAACTTTCAGCGATTCTTCAATCTTCCCGGCGCGGCGCAATAGTTAAAACTTTTCCCGCCCACGCCGGAGCTAAAACTTCTGCGCGCCCGTTCGACGCGACAGTCACTTGGCCGGGGCAACTTTTACTGCGCAACTTTTACTGCCTGAGCGTTAATGTTATAAATGCTGCGGCGCGCGCGTGTGACTGAAATCCCGGACGGCTCTTGTCTTAAACTTGTCACACGCCACTGGTCACTGTTCTCTTATGGCACAACAAAATTCATTCGATATTGTCTCGCAGGTTGACCGCGCGGAGATCACCAACGCGCTCGATCAGACGATGAAAGAGGTGCGGCAGCGTTTCGATTTCAAGGGCAGCGCGGCGACCGTCGTGTTGGAGAAGGAAGAACTCATTCTCACCGCCGAGGACGAGACGAAACTGCGGAACATGAACGACATTTTGCAGCAGAAACTCGTGCGGCGCAGCGTGCCGCTCAAGGCTTTCAACTACGGCAAGATCGAGGCTGCGCTCGGCGGGACGGTGCGCCAGCACGTCGCGATTCAACAGGGCATCCCGACCGACAAGGCCAAAGAGATCGTCAAGTTCATCAAGGACACGAAGGCCAAAGTGCAGGCCACGATTCAGGGCGATGTCGTGCGCGTGACGGGCAAAGATCGAGACACGCTGCAAGACATCATCGCCAAACTCAAGACCAAAGATTTTAATATCAATATGCAATACACGAACTACAGATCAAATTAGTGACGCGCGACGGGTGACAGGCAGCAGGATTTGAAACCTGTCTTCCGCCTGTCACCCGTCGCCTGTCACCTGTCACTTTATGAGCATCTCTAGTCATCTGGCCGCGATTGAAGAGCCGCAAGTTGCGGCGACGCGCATCTTTAGTTTGATCGCGGCGGAACTGGCTGCGGTCGAAGAAGAGTTTGAACGACAGGCGCGCTCGAACATTCAAGTGATCGCTTACATAGGCGACTACCTGCGCGCTTCGGGCGGCAAACGCGTGCGCCCCGCGCTCACCATTCTCTCGACTTATGCGGCGGGCGGCGACGCCGCGCAGCCGAACGTGATCCGGCTGGCGACCGTCATGGAGTTTCTCCACACGGCGACGCTCGTACACGACGACATCATCGACAACGCGGAGACGCGCCGCAATCGTCCCTCGATCAACAGTCGCTTCGGCAACCAGACGGCGGTGCTCATGGGCGACTGGCTCTACATGTCGGCCTTCGAAGCGAGTCTGGCCGAGCGTTCGCTGCCCGTGCTCGACATCCTCACGGCGGTCACGCGGCGAATGACCGAAGGCGAGTTGTTGCAGTTGACGATGCTCGGGCGAAGCGATGTCACCGAGGAACAGTATTTCGACATCCTGATGCGCAAGACCGCCTACCTGTTCAGCGCGTGCTGCGAGATCGGGGGGATGCTCGGCACGAGCGACCCGGAGACGCAACTTGCCCTGCGCGACTACGGCATGAACCTCGGCGTGGCTTTCCAACTCGTTGACGACCTGCTCGATTTCACCGCCACCGACGACGTGCTCGGCAAAGCCGCAGGCGTCGATCTCATCGAAGGCAAGCTCACGCTCCCGCTCATCTACCTGTTGGAATCGGACAGGGAGCAACGCGCCGCCGTGCAGGCCGTGATGCGCGAGGGCAACTACGAGACGACTTCGCGCGCCTCCCTGATGCACGCGGCGGAGGGGGCGGGCGCGATTGAGCGGGCGCGACAGCGCGCACACGATTTCGCCACGGCGGCCAGAAAATCGCTTGACGTGTTGCCGCACACCAAGTACCGTGATGCCTTGAGTTCGATTCCGACTTTTATCCTTGAGCGCGACCGCTGAACAGAATTGCGGCAACGGGCAGAAGGTGGAAGGATGAAAATTAACGCGACTCAACTTCGATTCACCGAACCACGTTTGGATACCGAACTGCCGTCTTCCGTCTTCCTCCTGCGACCTTGTTCTTATGCCGGACGATAATCTCTTAGCCACGCTTGAGCAGAGTTTGCGCCAGACGCGCGCCACGCGAAACCGTCTGGCCGCGCGCCTCGCCGACCTCGAACTCGAAGCCGAGAAACTGCGCACCGAACTCGGCGAGATGGATGCCATCGCCACGCAGACCGAGGCCGCCATGTTTCGCATCCTCTCCTCCGTGCTCAACACCGTGCCCGCGAAGTCGTCGCCTTCGGACGCCGAGATCGAAGTGGCCTTGCGCCGCGACGAAGCGCAGGTACGCAACACGCACCCGCCCGCCTACCAGACCGTGCCGCGTTCGACCCTGCCTCCCGTGCGCGCCGACGTGGAAGTGACGAGCGAGCGTTTTCTCGACCGCACGATCCCACAGGCGACCGCCATGCTCCTGCGCGAAGCAGCCGCCCCCCTGCACGTCAACGAAATTTATAATCGCCTGCTCGAAGGCGGGTTTCAGTTCACCGGCCACAACCCTACGATCAGCATCGCCGTCTCTCTCAATCGCAACCGACGCTTCCGCAAAGTCGCCCCCGGCACTTTCGATCTCACCATTCGCGACGCCGCACAGGCTTCTTGAGGTTGCGCTCGTCGAAATTTGAGCAGGCCGTCCGGCCTCGTCTCCGTCGCGCCGTGCGGGCGTGTCCGGTCGCCCTCTGCACACACACGCCACTGGCCGCAAAACACACCGGCAAAGA
Source organism: Pyrinomonadaceae bacterium (assembly GCA_036399115.1). Classification (GTDB taxonomy): domain Bacteria; phylum Acidobacteriota; class Blastocatellia; order Pyrinomonadales; family Pyrinomonadaceae; genus JAIVJZ01. Next base: position 18,261 of record DASWNS010000140.1, read on the forward strand.
TGAAAGGCAAAAAGTAAGTGAGAAAACTGAAGACCGGATATACGTTCGACCCGCACGCCGGAGCGACCTACAGCTTCGAGCACATGCCGCTCGCCGACGCCGAAGAGCGCGCCCAGCAGACGGAGACGCCGCATATTGTCGAGGCGGTCAACTGGACGAAATCCGAAGGCGGCGAGGTGCATTACAACCGCTACTACGCGCACAACTTCGACGAGGCTCTCGGCCTCGCCGTCAGGCTCCGGATCGGGTTTGAAGAGGGCGTGGAAGAGGTCTTATCCATTCGCCCCGCCACCAAGAGCGAAGCGGCTGACGGCGGCGTCGCCTCCGCGCATTTTCTCGAACTGATGCCGCTCGCTATCTCCAGCATTGATAAAAAGGAAGGCACAAAAAAATGAGTGAAGAAAACAGACTGATCGCGCTCAGCACTTTATTCGAAGACGTTTCGAGCGTGCGCGGCAAAATCCCTATTCCCGTCATCAAGATGCTCAAAGCGAAGGCCGGGGACATGCTCGCTTTCGAGCGTCGGCCTGACGGAACGGTCGTCGTGCGCAAGTCAACAGCCGCCGAGCGCAAGGCGGGTGGCGGCGGCGGGCGGAAGGGCAGCGGGAAAAAATGAGCGGGACGGGCGACGAAGAGAAGTTGAACCCGCTCGAACTCGAACAGCGGGGCTTGGACGTGCCGGGCGACGAAGGGCTGGTGGAGGGCGAACCGGGCGCGGGCACGGACGCCAACTACTCCGCCCCGCCGCCCCGCGTCAAAAGCAGGGAAGCGGGCGACCTCGCGGGCGCGACCTCGACGCACGACGGCGCGCCCGGCAAACTTGAACAGACCGGCGGCGACGGCACCGCTCCGACCCGCGTGAAATAAGAGCCGCGTAAATAGTTGAAGCGAAGTGGCGGAAAAGAGATAGCCGGAACGAGATTGCGGGGGGCTAAGTAACAGTCATTTTATGCGTGCGATGATTCTTGCCGCCGGTTACGGCACACGGCTGTGGCCTCTGACGCTCGACCGCGCCAAGCCCGCGCTGCCTTTCATGGGTCGTCCTCTCGTCGGCTACGTCGCGGAATATCTCGCGCGTTTCGGTTGCGACGAGATCATCGTCAACCTGCACCACCGCCCGGAGTCCGTGCGCGCCGCGCTCGGCGACGGGAGCGACTTCGGCGTGCGGCTCAGCTACATCGAAGAACCGGAAATCTTAGGCACGAGCGGCGCGATTGACAACGCACGCGCTTATCTCGAAGGCGACACGTTCATCGTCGTCAACGGCAAGATCGCCACCGACATAGACCTCGGCGCGGCGCTCGAAACCCACCGCCGCGAACGCGCGCTCGCCACGCTCGTCCTCAGGCCAAACGTCGAGCGCGAACGCTACAGCATCGTCGAAGTTGAAGGCCACGCGGTGAGAGGGTTCGGCGGTTATCCGCACGCGCCGCCCGCCCGCACGAACGCTGCGGAATTGCAGCTTGGCGTCGCGTCGCGGGGCGAAGTTGAGCCGGGTGCCGGGACTGCGCCTTTGATGTTCACGGGCATTCAAATTCTTGAGCCGCGCATCTTCGATTACATCCCGCGCGGCGTCTTCTCGCATTCCGTGACGGATGTTTACCTGCCCGCCATCGCGCGCGGCGAACGCATCGCCGCCCACGTCTCGGAGGGAATGTGGTATGAACTCTCCACCATTCAACGCTACCGCGACATCAGCCTCACGCTCATGCGACTGGAGGGGCGCGACATTATTTCCACGGGCGCGGGCACAATCGTCGAAGCGGGCGCGGAGGTGCATGAGGCGATTCTCTGGGAGAACGTGCGCATCGAAGCGGGAGCGCGCGTGAGCCGTGCGATTATCGGCGCGGGCGTGCGGATCGGGCGCGGGGAAGTTGTCGTGGACGCGGCGGTTGTGCGCGCCGCGCTCGTCGAAGGGGAAGAGCGGCCTGCGAAGGCGCTGGCGGGCGAGGTTCGCGGCGATAATTTTGTCGTCCCACTCGCGCAGTGATACAATTCCTGCGTTCCTAAAAGTACTTAACAGCGGGCACAAACGAGCCTTTCCGCCGAGAGCGATAATCGCCTGACCGCGAGCGATAATCGCGCCAACGTGAGCGTTGGAACGCTCCGGGCGACTCTCCGTACCGCGTCGAATACCCATGAGCCACCCGTCGGGCATTACTGCGAACGCGTTTGTCGCCTCCGCGCATGAACGCTTAAGCGACTATCTCGTGCGCGCCAATCTGGACGCCGGGAAAATCCTCGCGCTCACGCCCGACGCTTCCACCCGCGAATATTTTCGTATCCCCTGGAAGAAGCGCGGCTCAACCGCCGTCGCCGCCGTCTATCCCGAACCGTTCGACCCCGAAATTCACCCGTTTCTCGATGTCACGCGCCTGTTCGTCGCCGCGCGCCTGCCCGTGCCGGAGATTCTGGACGTTGACGCCGTTCACGGCATCATCGTGCAGGAAGACTTAGGCGACCAGCAACTCCGACGCGTCTTTGAAACCGTGAGCGAAGACGAGCGCGAGGACTATCTCGAACGCGCCATCAGCCTCATCGCCGACATTCAGGCGGCCACGCCGCTCGCCTTCGAACGCGATTCCATCGCCAGCCGCCTCGCCTTTGACGAAGCCAAACTCTTCTGGGAACTGGAATTTTTTCTCGAACACTATTTCAGAAGTTATCGCAAAGAGAGTTTGAAGCACGCGGAGGAAGCCGAACTGCGCGCCGAACTGAACGATCTCGCTGCGGAACTCGCAGCCCGCCCGCGCGTCCTCTGTCATCGCGACTTCCACACCTCGAACCTGATCGTGGACAGGGAGAACCGCCTGCGGATCATCGATCATCAGGATGCGCGAATGGGTCCCGTCAGTTACGATCTCGTCTCCCTGCTGCTCGACCGTCAAACCGGCGTGCCCTCGCTCGCGGAGATACGAGAGCGCAGGCTCTATTTTTTGGAGGAGAGACGACAGCGCGGACTCGATGCGCTCGACCCGGACGAGTTCGGGCGGGAGTTTCGCCTGATGACGGTGCAGCGTTGTTTGAAGGCGGTCGGGACGTTCTCTTATCAAAGCGGCGTGTGCGGGCGCGAAGAGGTCTACGCACACTTCATCAACCCTGTGCTCAGCATCGTCTTGCAGGCTTTGGAATGGCTGGCGCGTTTTCCCTTGCTGCGCGAAACGATCCGCGCCCGTCTCGGCGGAAAATGAGATCGCCGAAACTTGCACCGGGAGCTTATCTCAAACGCACTCTTAATCCGGACGTAAATTGAAACGTTAAAAATAGCAATGGCAACTGAAAACATAGAGCAGGAAGAACAAGCGGCGGAAGCTAAAAGTTTACCGCAGGTTTATATCAATCAACTGTCGGAGCATGCGGGCGCAGAGGTCACCCTGCGCGGGTGGCTCTACAATCTTCGTTCCAGCGGCAAACTTCTGTTTCTGCAACTACGCGACGGGACGGGCATCGTGCAATGCATCGTCTTCAAAAAAGGGGTCGCGGCGGAACTCTGGGACGCGCTCAAGAGTCTCGGACAGGAATCCGCGCTCAAGATTCACGGCACGGTGCGCGCAGACGAACGCGCGCCCGGCGGGTACGAAATTGATGTCTCCGGCGCGGAAGTGTTGCAGGCGGCGGAGGGTTACCCGATCACGCCGAAGGAGCACGGCACAGAGTTTTTGATGGACCACAGGCACGTCTGGCTGCGCTCGCGCCGCCAGCACGCGATCCTCAAAGTGCGCCATACGATTGTGCGCGCCGTGCGCGACTTTCTGGATAACGACAACTTCACGCTCGCCGATGCGCCCGTCCTGACGCCAGCCGCCTGCGAGGGCACGACGACGCTCTTCGAAGTCGATTATTTCAACGACGAGAAGGCTTACCTGACGCAGTCCGGCCAACTCTACAACGAGGCGACCGCCGCCGCCTTCGGCAGATCATATTGCTTCGGCCCCACCTTTCGCGCCGAGCGTTCGAAGACGCGCCGCCATCTCACGGAGTTCTGGATGGTCGAGCCGGAGATGGCTTTCGCCACGCTCGACGACGTGATGAATCTCGCCGAGCGATTTCTTGCCAACATCGCCACGCGCGTCCTCGAAGAGAGGCAGGAGGAGTTGAAGGTGTTGGAACGCGACACTGCGAAACTCGAACTCATCGTGCCCCCCTTTCCGCGTCTCCACTACGACGACGCCGTCAAGTTGCTTCACGAAGGGTACGAGCGGGGGGAACTCGAAGCGAAGTTTGAATGGGGCGGCGATTTCGGCGCGCCCGACGAGACGTATATCTCGAAGCAATTCGAGAAACCCGTGATGATCCATCGTTATCCGGCGGCGATCAAAGCCTTCTACATGGCGCGCGACCCGGAGCGTGAGGAGTTGGCGTTGGGCGTGGACGTGCTGGCCTCGGAAGGTTACGGCGAAGTGATCGGCGGGGGCGAGCGCGCCACCTCGCTCGAATTCCTCGAAGCGCAGATCAAAGCGCACGACCTGCCGCGCGAGGCTTTCGAGTGGTATCTGGATTTGCGTCGCTACGGCAGTGTGCCGCACGGTGGGTTCGGCATGGGCATCGAACGCTGCACCGCCTGGATGTGCGGCATCGAGCACGTACGCGAAACCATCCCGTTCCCGCGCATGCTCTATCGTCTCAGACCGTAAAGGCAGTGACGAGTGACAGGTGACAGGTGACAAGTTAAAGCAGCGTTCCTGTCTTTAAACTTGCTTTGGTTCCTGCTCGTCACTCGTCACTTGTCACTCGTCACTGAATTATTATGAGTAGTACACAAGAACGCATCGTGACGATCTTCGGCGGCTCGAAGTGCGGCGAGGATTGCGCCGAGTATGCAGAGGCGCGGCGCGCCGGACAGCTTTTGGCCGAGGCGGGTTTTACGATCTGCACGGGCGGTTATCTGGGCGTGATGGAAGCGGCGAGTCGGGGCGCGCACGAGCGCGGCGGGCGCGTGCTCGGCATCGTGATGAACCAGTTCAAAAAAGAGCCGAACCGTTTTCTGACCGACAAAGTTGCGACGCCGCACTTCTATGACCGCCTGCAACACCTGATCGTGCGCTCGGTCGGCTTCATCGCGCTGCGCGGCGGGATGGGCACGGTGACGGAACTCTCACTCGTCTGGAACAAAATTCAAACGCGCGTCATCGAACCGCGCCCGCTGGTGCTGCTGGGCGATTGCTGGCCGCCCGTCGTCGAGGCGTGGCGCAGACATTTGATCGTGAGCGAAGAAGACGTGCGGATGCTCGATCTGGCGCAGACGCCGGAAGAAGCTGTCAGGATCATTATCGAAAAGTCGAAAGGAGTCAGTGTATGAATTGCCCGAATTGCGGCGCGAGCACGATCAGCGGCGCACAGTTTTGCGGATCGTGTGGAACGCGCATGAGTAGCGCGCAGGCCGCTCCGAACGTGTGGGGCGGCGGTGCCGGAAGCAGCGGCGATGTCGGCGGCGGTGCGGCGAGCGGCGGCGTCGGCGGTGGCGGCGTCGGTCATGGTATTCATATTGATGCGGATGCGCGCGGGCAGGGGCGCGGCTATAGTTTTGAAATCCTGCACCAGCCTTCGTTTGCGCTCGCGGTGGTTCAGTTGCAGGCGGAACAGTCTATTCTCGCGGAAGCGGGCGCGATGGTTTCGATGTCTGCGAACGTCGAGTTGCAGTCGCAGATGAAGGGCGGATTGATGGGCGCGTTGAAGCGCGCGGTGGGCGGCGAGTCGGCCTTCGTCTCGACGTTTACGGCGCGGGGCGGCCCCGGCGAAGTCAGTTTCGCGCCGGGCGCGCCGGGCGACATCGCCGCCATCGAGATGAGCAATCAAATGTTCATGGTGCAGTCGAGTTCGTATCTGGCGGGCGATGCGAGTTTGACGGTTGACACAAAATGGGGCGGGGCGAAAACTTTCTTCGGCGGCGAAGGGCTGTTCGTCATGCAGGTGTCGGGCACGGGCTTGCTGTTGCTCACCTCTTTCGGCGCGATTCACCGCCGGACGCTCAGACCGGGCGAACGCTACGTGGTGGACACGGGGCATCTCGTCGCGTGGGAAGCCTCGATGCAATACGCTCTGCGCAAGGCCGCTTCCGGTTTCTTCCGCACGATGGTGAGCGGCGAAGGGATCGTGGCGGAGTTCACAGGTCCCGGCGAACTGTTGATCCAGACACGCAACCTTGCGGCCTTCGCCGGGCTGCTGAAGCCTTTCTTCCCGTCGCAGGGAAGCAGCGGCGGCAGCGGCTTCAATATCAATCTCGGCGGGTGAACTGTCACACGCAGTTTGGAGCATTATGTCGGCTTTAAGTGACCAGACGAAATCTTCTTTGATTAATATCCAACCGGGAGAAGGGCGGCGCGTCTCGATCATCGGCGTGCCGCTCAGCTTCGGGGCGGGCACGGCGGGCATGGACCTCGGCCCGGCGGCGATGCGCGTGGCGCGTCTCAATCAAAGACTCGCTCTGCTCGGTTATGAAGTGCGCGATCTCGGCGACATGCGCCTGGAGCATCCGAAGATGCTCGCCGCGCCGCACGACAGAGCGAAATACCTGCGCGAGGTCGGCATCGTCTGCGAGGAACTCGCAGCGGAAGTGCAGCGCGTGATGCGCGCGGGTGAGTTTCCCATCGTTCTGGGCGGCGACCATTCCATCGCCGCCGGTTCGATAGCGGGTGCGGCATCGATCTTTCACGAGCGGCAGCAACCTCTGGGGCTTATCTGGTTCGACGCGCACGCCGACATGAACACGCCGGAGACGAGCCTCTCCGGCCACGTCCACGGCATGCCGCTCGCCGCGCTTCTGGGCTACGGTGCGCCGGAGATGACACACATCGGAGGCTTTTCGCCCAAACTCGATCCGCGTTACTGCGCGCACATCGGAGCGCGCGATCTCGATCCAGCCGAACGCGATCTGATCCGCCAACTAGGCATACGCTTCTTCACGATGCGCGAAATTGACGAACGCGGGATGAGCGCGTGCGTCGATGAAGCGATTGCGATAGCGAAGCGGGCGGCGGGCGGCTACTACGTGACGCTGGATGTGGACGCGCTCGATCCGGGCGACGCGCCGGGTTCGGGCACGGTCGTACGCGGCGGGTTGACCTACCGCGAGTCGCATCTGGCACTGGAAAAGATCGCCGAAGCGGGCGGCATGATCGCCTTCGAAGTGGTCGAAATCAACACCGCCCTCGACATCAACAACCGCACGGCGGAACTCGGCGTCGAACTCATCCTCTCGGCCATGGGCAAAACGATTCTATAACAGTGACAAGTGACAGGTGACGAGTGACAAGAGAAGAACGTGAATCGTGAATCGTGAATAGAAAGAAAACTGCTTCCCTCTATTCATGATTCACGATTCACGTCTTTTGTTTTAACTTGTCACCTGTCACCTGTCACTTGTCACTGTCTTTTAGGAGCTTGGTTTGAAAAGAAAAATCAGAGTCGGGGTGATCTTCGGGGGGCGTTCGGGCGAGCATGAGGTGTCTCTGCGTTCGGGGCGGGCGGTGATTGATGCGATTGATCACCGGAAGTATGAAGTGATCCCGATTGCGATTACGAAGACGGGCGCGTGGCTGGCTCCGGCTGCCGCGATGGAGTTGCTGCCGCGTCAGACAGCCGAGTTGTTGTCGCGCGGGATGAGCGAGAACAGGGAAGCGTTGACCATCGTGGGCGACCCTTCGCACTCCGGCCTCGTCGCCGTCGGGGTAGAGGGCGGGCGGCCTGCGCCCCCGGCGCTGCCGGTGGATGTGGTCTTCCCCGTGCTGCACGGAACTTACGGAGAGGATGGCACCATTCAAGGTCTGCTGGAGATGGCCGACGTGCCTTATGTCGGCTGCGGCGTGCTCGCTTCGTCGTGCGGGATGGACAAGGTGACGATGAAGATGTTGTTTCGCGAGGCGGGTTTGCCCATCTGCAAGCACCTCTGGTTTCTGCGCGCGGAGTGGGAGCGCGAACACGCCGGCATCCTGCGTCGTGTGGCGCGCGAACTCGGATTTCCATGCTTCGTCAAGCCCGCGAATTTAGGTTCATCCGTCGGCATATCGAAGGCCACAAACCGCCGCACGCTCGAAGCCGCGATTGATCTGGCCGCGCGTTACGACCGCAAAATTATTGTCGAAGAAGGACTCGACGCGCGCGAGATTGAGTGTGCCGTCATCGGCAACGACGACCCGGAAGCGAGCCTGCCCGGCGAATACATCGTGCACGACCAGCAAGGCGCGTTTCTCGACTACACGGAGAAATACAGCAACACCGGCCACGTGGAATTCGTCGTGCCCGCGCCGATCCCGAAGTCTCTGGCGACGCGCATCCGGCGCATGTCCGTCGCCGCCTTCAAATCAATTGACGGGACGGGACTCGCCCGCGTGGACTTTTTCCTCCGCCGCGACACGAACGAACTGCTCATCAACGAACTCAACACCAACCCCGGCCTCACCGAAGTCTCCGGCTACCCGAAACTCTGGGCGGCCTCCGGCCTCCCCTTCTCACAAGTCATAGAACGTCTCATCCAACTCGCACTCGAACGACACGAAGACAAATCGCGCAACGAAACAAGTCTCTGAAATAAAGTGATGAGTGATGAGTGATGGGTGATGAGT
>DASWNS010000141.1:0-3256 GCA_036399115.1 Pyrinomonadaceae bacterium
GGCTCGAATTGAGAAGCAACGGGATGGACTTCGACCCCCTCGGACGCAACGCCCGCACCGAAGATTTATACATACAGTTTGCCGTGCTCGAACCGAAGACGGCCAAAGTGAAAGCTCAGGGCAACGTACATTTGCGCCCGACGAGTTCGGGTCGCATCGGCGGCATCGGTCGCAGCCTCCCGCGCTGCTACCCGCAGCCCACGTACGCCGCCGAGTTTGCGGTTATCGAAGCCGGAATCGAGACGGCGGAGCGCATCTTCCGCGCCTTCTCGCTGCCCATTCCCCAGCCCTGTTCCTGAAACAGCGCAGGGACGCACGGCTCTCTTTACTCACAACTTAAACGCCGCTTCGCAATTTGACTGCGCAGGGCTACTTCGCAATTTTATGTCCACGATCATCTGCCGCAACTGCGACCAACCGAACGCCGAAATCGCGCGCATCTGTCGCTACTGCGGGACGGCGCTCCTCTCCGCCAACCAAACCTCAACCCCACGCCCGCCCGACTATGCGCCGCCGCAAAGCGACTTCGGAGGGATTCCACTCTGGGCTGCCAGCCCGCCGCCCGCGCCCGTCGTCCCGCTCCACCAGCCGGGCACGCCCGAGGGCTTTCGCTGCCCGCATTGCCAGTCAACCGCCGCGCCCGTTATCGCCAAACGCATCGGCACCGCCGGTTGGATCGTCTTCTTCGCGCTCCTCATCTTCTGCTTCCCGCTCTGCTTCATCGGCCTCTTCATCAAAGAGGAATATCGCATGTGCAGCTGGTGTCGCGGCGCAATCGCCTGAGAAAGTGAAGGCGGAAGGCGGAAGGATGAAAGAAAGCATTCAACTGTGTGAGTGCTTTTACTTCATCCTTCATCCTTCCGCCTTCATCGTTTCGTTCAGTCGTGTCTGAGAGCTTTGACGGGATCGATGCGCGCGGCGCGGGCGGCGGGGTAGAGGGCGGCGAGGATGGCGATGACGACGGCGAAGAGAATCGCGCCGAGCCAGAGGTAGGGCGGGAGCGCGAAGAAGTCCACGTAGGCCACGCCCTGCGGTTTGAGGATGAACCTGTAGGCCACACGGTTTGCCACGGCGGCAATCGCCCACGCCGCGAGCGAACCGAGCACGCCGCCCGCCAAGCCGATCAAGCCCGCCTCGACGAAGAAGATCAACTTGATCTCCCTGTCCTCCGCGCCGATGGCTTTCATGATGCCGATCTCGCGCGTGCGTTCGAGAATGGACATGATCATCGTGTTGGCGATGCCGAACGAGGCGACGAGCAGGGAGATGCCGCCGAGCAGTCCGAGCGCGGAGTTGAGGATGAGAAAGACCGTCCGCAGTTCCTTCAATTGATCGACGACGGAGAAACTGCTGAAGCCGAGTTCGTTCAGACGCTTCTGCACGTTCGGCAAGGCGTCCGGGTCGCTCACGCGCACGACGGCCATCTGGTAGCCCTCAGCTTCGCCCTCTTTAATCATCCCGCTCTCGCGCGCCAGCCGGAACGCCACCTCGTTGAGCGAGTTGCGATACTGCTTCGACCACTCGCGCGCAGCGTTGAGCGGAATGTAGATGCTTGAGACGGGCATCAGGCCGCGAAAGCGACTCCGCCCCTGCGCGCTCCCTTCGAGTTCCGTCTGCAAGACGCCGACGATGCGAAACGTCCGCGCCGCGAGCGCGCTCGCAGGGTCGTCCTCCGGCGTCTCCGCTTCGAGCGGCAGGCCGAAGAAGCTGAGCGGCGCGTCGTCGCCCGCGCCACCTTCAACGCCCGCGCTACCTTCATCGCCCGCGCCATTCTCGCCTGCTTCCTCACCTGCGCCGCCGTTCGTGCCAGTCTCTTTCTTCTCGCCCGTCGTGCCACCTGCGGCGGGCGGCGCATTGCCGCCTCCGGCTCCGCCCGGCGCGAGCAGTTCCAACGTCTGGCCGATGGCATCCTGAGCTTTTTCGTAGCCGAAGTTGCGCAGGAAGGTTTCGTCCACCACCGCCTCGTCGGCCTCCGGCGAACTGATCATTCTTCCGGCCAGAAAAGTCTTGAAACGTGTCGCCGCGTTGGGCACGAGCGCGCCGCCCACCTGTCGCAACTGCGCGCGTTTATTCGCCCGCACGTAGGTGCTCAGAGTGACGTTCGGCTCCACCGCCGCGACGCCCGGAATCTGCCCGATCTCCGCGAGCGCGGCATCGTTCAGCACACGCTCCGGCGCGCCCCCGCGCCGGGGTGGACCGCCGCCATCCGGCGCGCGTCTACGCCGCTCCGGCTCACCGCCTTCCATCGCAGACGACACCAGATCCATCAGGTCGCGCCCGCTCACGTTGATCTCGTTAAAGAGATCGAGATCGCGGAAACGCTGCACGGCGTTGCGCTGCAAGCCGAGGCCGAACGACATCATCGTCACGATCATCGAGACGCCGACGATGACGCCGAGCGTCGTCAACCCCGCGCGCAGGCGTGCCTCGCGCAAGTTGCGCAGCGCGAGACTCAATATGTCGAAAAACTTCATAACGAATTAGCCACAGGTTCCAAAGTCGCAAGCCTCCAAGTCTCAAGTCTCAAGTCAAACAGGCTTTCAGACCTGCGCCCTGAGTCTTGAGCCTTGCGACTTAATTGAGTCTTGCCATTTGCGCCTGCATGTTCTTCAACTGCTCCCTGACGCGTTCGGCGTCGGGCGCGTCGGGCGCGCGTCTGAGATAGGCTTGCACGTCAACATGCGCCTCGGAATAGCGACCGAGTTGCGCGAGGAGCGCGCCACGGTCGCGTCGCTCTTCGATGGCGTCGGGCGCGACGAGCAGGATGCGTTCGATGACGGAGAGCGCGCGGCGATAGAGTCCCGCCTGCGCGTAGATGCCCTTCAGATTGCGCAACAGGCGCGCGAGTATTTCGAGCGTCGAGACGGGGCGCAGGTGCGCGTCAGTGAGCGGCGCTTGCCCGCCGTAGATCGTGTCCAGACGCTCCTGGCAGTCTTCCGCATCCACGATCCTGCCGTTGAAGGGATCGACCAGCACCGGCGCACCGCCCGTGGCCTCTTCCGCGCGGACGATGAAGTGACCCGGCAATCCGACGCCCTCGACGCTCAGACCCGCGCGCCGCCCGATCTCCATGTAAACGACCGACAGCGTGATCGGAATCCCCGTGCGCCGTTCGAGCACTTCGGACAGGAGGCTGTTGCGCGGATCATAATAATCGGTCTGGTTCCCGGTGAAGCCCAACTCTTCGAAGATGAATTTATTGAGCGCGACCACCGGGCTTGAGTCCTCGTCGCGCGCGAGGCGTTCACGCGCCGCG
>DASWNS010000142.1:0-21735 GCA_036399115.1 Pyrinomonadaceae bacterium
CCCCGCCCACGGCCAATTTTTTTTCGCCCGAATCTCCTTTCCCCGCGCCCTTTTTACTTTTATCCTCACCCGGCTGAAACTTTTTGCACGCCAGACGCACTAACACACTGGAAGACGGATGAAACGGCGGCTATGCAAGCATTGAGCGGGACATTGACGATTGCGGAGCAACGGGGCGCGCGCGCCGAAAAGCCTTTGATGAACAGTCCTGAGCAACTCGTGGCTCTGGCGCGGCGCGGCGACCAGGAAGCCTTCCGGCACATCTTCGACAGGTGGGCGCGCCCCGTCGTCTCCTTCGTCTACGACATGGTGGGCGACCGCGCGCTGGCCGAGGATTTAACGCAGGAAACTTTCGTCCGCGCCTACAAATATCTGGACGCGCTGCGCGACGAGTCGAAGTTTTCGACGTGGCTTTTCAGCATCGCCAAAAACGTCGCGCGCGAACACCTGCGCTCCGCGCACAGCCGCAGCCGGAAAGTCGACCTGGACGACGAGACGGTGCTTGAGTTGCAGGACGAGCGACCGACGCCCGCCGGTGCGCTGCTCGATAAAGAGTTGAACGGCGTCGTGCGCCACGCGCTCGGCGCGCTCGACGAAGACAAGCGCATGGTCTTCACTCTGAAGATTTTCCAGCAGCGCAGCTACGAAGAGATCGCGGAGATCACGGGTTTTTCGGTTCCGAAAGTGAAGACCGACCTGCACCGTGCGAGGACGGAGATGCGCAAGCGCATGAGTCCTTATCTGGGGGTGAAGCAATGAAGTGTGAGGAATGTACCGCAAGCGCGCTCGAAGAATTACTGGACGGCGAACTCCGCGAGCCGCGCGCCGCAGAGCTGAGCGCGCACCTCGCCGCCTGCCAAAGTTGCGCCCTGCGTTACGACGCGATGCTCGACGAGCAGGCGATCTACGCGAGCTATGAACGCGACGTGGAGGTGACGCCGCAATTGTGGGCGGGCGTCGCGGCGCGCATCGCGGCCACGGAAACATCCGTGGCCGCGCCGCCTCGCAACGACGGCGCGGGTCTGTTTGAAAAAGTTCGCGCGTGGCTTGCGACCGCGCTCGTCGCCCCGCGTTTCAGCCCCGTGCTCACGGCGGCTCTCGTGCTCTTAGCCATCGGCGCGACGGCCACCGTGATGAAATATTCGAACTCGCAAACGACGCCGCCCGCCGCCGTCGCGGGCGGGCAGGGAGCAAACGCCGCGCCGGAACAGAAGAGCGTCGTCCAGCCCGCGCCCGAAACAACTCCGGGCGGCGCGCCAAGTAAATCGCAGGACGAAGAATCGTCTGTGGCGACAGTCAGGCAACGGGACGGGCGCGAAAAATCGACGCCGCCCGAGCCGCGACGCAAGCCCGAAGCGGAACGCAAATCAGCGCAGCCTGCAAACGATGAGGCGCAGCTTCTCGCCGCCAGCCCGCCGAACGAGCAACTCCGGCGGCAGCGCGTCACCATGCGACTAGTCCGCGAAGCCGAGTCGAAATACGTGGCGGCGATCAAGTTGTTGTCCGAAGACGTGAACCGCAAGCGCACGCAACTCGACCCGCAAGTGGCCGCGCGCTTCGACGAAACGCTCGCCACCATCGACCGCTCGATTGCAGAGACGCGCCGCACCGTGCTCAAACACGGCAACGATCCGGTCGCCGTCCAATACATGCTCTCGGCCTACGCCAAGAAGGTCGAAGTGATGCGCGAGATGGCGACGCTCGATTAAACGAAATCTCGTCTCCGTCTAATTCGAAAACTTGAACTCATCCGTCAATCTGAAAGTGTTATGAAGAAGAAAACTTTAACTGCCTTAATCGTCGCCGCCGCCATGATTCACGGCACGGCTCTGCGCACGACGACGCGCGCACAGGAACCTGCAACGCCTGCGCCGGGCGGCTCCGTCTCGATCAACAATCAGGCGGGACGCGTGCAGATCAAACTCGAACGCGGCGGGCGCGTCGCCATCAGCAATCGCTTCGGGCGCATCACGATCATGGGCTGGGACCGCGACACGGTGGAAGCCACTGCGACGAGCGACAAGGGCGCGGAAGCCGTGCAGGTGGAGATGACTGCCGACCCGGCTGCGGCGCAATCCGTCCTGTCGCTCAACGTGCCGGGGCGTCCCGGCCAGCGCGGCAGTTCGTTCCCCTACGTCTATACCAACCCGAACATCAACCTGTCTCCGCGCATTTACACCGCCCCGATTCCGCCGATCTACCCGAACCCGAATTCGCCCTACGACCCGAATCCCAATCCGGATCAGGATGGAGCCGCGACGCCCAACCCGGCGAAGGCTGCCAGACCCGCGAACGCTCCCAAACCCTCACAATCTTCGAAGCCCGCGCAGGTCATCAAGCCCGCGAAGCCTTCGAATAATAACGACAGCAACGTGATCATCGTCCCCCTGCCGGACATGTCCGACGCGCCCCTCCCGGAGATCGCGGAAGCTCCGCAGGCCGTCATCGGAACTCACCCCGCGCAGCCGCGCCAGCCTTCGGTGCCAGCGGCGAAAGGCGGCGCAGCGCGCGGCATCGGCGCGGGAGCGGGCGGAGGCTTCGGGGCAGCGAAGGGCGGCGAGAGCAGCAACAGCGGCATCAGCCTGCTCGTGCGGATGCCCCGCTACGCCAAACTCGAACCACTCGAAGTGCGCTCCGGCGATGTCAACATCTCGGACATCGACGGGCCGGTCTTGATCTCAAGCGGCAGCAGCAACCTCAACATCAATCGCGTCGGCGCGCTCGAAGTGCGTGCGCGTGCGGGCAACATCAACGTGCACGGCGTGGAAGGTCTGGTCTATATCGTGGCGACGAGCGGCACGATCACCGTCCGCCGCACGAAGGGCGACGTGCGCGCCACTTCCATCAACGGCAACATCAACCTCCACTGCATCAAGGGGCGCGTGGATGCCTCGAACGCGCGCGGCGGCATCGTGCTCGGCGGCGTCGAAGGCGACGTGGAGGCTTCCACCACTGACGCCGACATCAACTTCGTCGGCGCGATTCGCCCGCAGGGTCGCTACCGCCTGAAATCCATGGAAGGCCGCGTCATCATGTCGATCCCGGAAAACTCGCCGGGCTTCACGGCGATTCTCGACTCTTACAACAGCGACGTGGTGACCACCTTCCCCATTATCACCGAGACGCTCGCGGGCGGCAGCACGCGCGTCAACCGCCGCCTGGTGGTCAAGCAGGGCGACGGCGCGGCGCAGATCACGCTCGACTCCTTCAGCCAGACCGTTCACCTGACCAAACTCGCGTCGCCCGCGACAAACGCTTGCCAGTAATTCCATAAGAGGTCATCACAGATGAAATTCAAACTACTCAGCGCATCTCTCTGTCTCTCCGCCGCCGCAACCTGCTTCGCCTTCACGGACGGGCGCGTCGCCGCGCAGCAAAAAGGGGAAGCCAAAGCGAGAACGCCCGAAGCGCGGGTCGCCCCCGAAGCCAGAGCCGAGCAACCGGAATGGTCTGTGGCCGTCCCGGTGCCTGTCGTCGCCCCGCTCCCGGCTCTCGACCTCAACATCGAGATGCCCGACATCAACGTCAACGTGCCCGACATAGACATCAACATGGGCGGCGTCTGGTTCTACGACGACAACGAACGCACGGAGCGCGAAGAGTTGCGACAGACTTATCAACTCTCGCCCGGCGCACGCGTCGAACTCTCGAACATCAACGGCTCCATTGACATCGAGACGCACGAGGGCAACGCCGCAGAGCTACGCATCACGAGCTATTCGCACGACCCGAACCCGCGCAAGCTCAACGTCGAACCGGCGGCTGCGAGCCTCTCCGTGCGGGGCGAGCCGCGCAAAGGCAATGCCGACAGCATGAACTTCGACAATACGAGTTACCGCGTCTGGTTGAAGCTGCCGCGCCGCGTCGCGCTCACCGTCAACGGCGTGCACGATAACGTCCGGGTCGGCGAAATTGACGGTTCGGTTCGCGTGAGCAACGTGAGCGGGAGCGTCGGCGTCGCGCAGGCGTCGGGGTCTGCGGAAGTGTCGCAGGTGAGCGGCAGCGTCACGCTGAATCTGGCGCGCCTCGGCGCGGGCGGCGTGCGCGTCGAGAACGTGAGCGGCAAAGTCGCCGTGCGCTTCATGGACGACGTGAACGCCAATTTGCAGACGAACGGAATCAAGGGCAAGGTCTATGTCGAACTGCCGAACGTGGCGGTCGAGGGCGAGATGAACCGCGCAGACTTTCGCGCCAGGGTCGGCACGGGCGGCGCGCCCATTAACATCTCCGGGGTATCGGGCAGCGTGCGGCTCGCGCGCGGGCGCACGGTGGCGGAGATGCTCGGCGCGTTGAAGGGCGCGGAGCGTTCGACGACGCGCGTGGAGACGGCGCGCGATCTCACCTTGCACGTCTCAAACCGGCAGGTGCGCCACGCCTTCGTCGAAGCCCTGAACGGCGAGCAGAGCGGCTCCGTGAAGATGACCGCCGCCCGCGCGCTCGTGCCTTACGTGGCCGAGCCGGAAGTGCGCGACGCTTTTATGAAGTCCATCGAGACGGAGGCGGGCAACGGCGTCGTGCGTATGACAGCCGTGCGCGCCATCTCCAAACAATACGCGGCGGACAAGGCCGTGCGCGACATGCTGCTGCGTGTGCTGGCCGCCGAACAGAACGACATGGTGCGCGTGAACATCATCAGCGCGATCAGCAAGCACGCGGACGACGCCAACGTGCAGCGCGCCCTCTCGGAAGCGTTGCGTAATGACCGCAACGACATCGTGCGGATGCGCGCGGCGAGCGCACTCTCGAAGCGCGTCGAGCAGCCGGAAGTTTACGAACTGCTCTTGCAGGCCGCGCGCAACGACAAGAAGACCATCGTGCGCGCCAACGCTTTGAGCGGCCTGAGCCGTCGAATCAAAGAGCGCCCGGAGTTGCGCGAACTGTTCGCCGGTTATCTCGAACACGAGTCGGCTATCATGCAGTACAAAGCCCTGCAAGGATTGGTCGAACTCGGCGACGCCGCGCTGAAAACCCGCCTCGTCGAGAAAGCGAAAGAGTTGATCGCGATGCAGTCGCGCCGACAGTGGAACGACCGCATGCTGCTCGACACGCTGCTCCTGCTCCGACGCCTCGACGCGCAGGAGGCCGACCGCGTGCTCGAACAATTGGGGAGCGAGCGCATGAAGAGTTATTGAGCGGAGAGCGCGTAGAGAGAGAACGTGTGCTGATCTTCGGATTCCGTCGCGGCTGGCAAAACCCCTCGCCCGGACACAAAGACGCGAAGTTAAATCATAAAATTTACTTCGCGTCTTTCTCTGTTTGTGGTTGAGCGGGTGGCTGCCGGTCGCATCCGAAAATTCGTAACCGCAAAAAGAGCCTGTGCGTTTGCGCTCACGTTCGAGCCGTCTGTAGAATCGGGCGCATGCTTGATGGCGAAACGAATAAACTTGAGACGCAGGTGAACGAAGCGCGCGCCGCACTCGACGCGCACGTGCGCGAGATCATCGAATGGCATTTCAACCCTGAAACCGGCTGCCCCTTCTGGCTCGACTACGCCAGCCGTCTCGATTGGGAACCGCGCCGCGAGATCAAGACTTACGCAGACCTCTCGCGCTTCGGTTTCTTTCAGGACGAGGCTTTGCGCGGCGGACCCGTGCGCCGCTGGGTGCCGCGCGGTTACGCCGGGCGTCCCGTCTACGTCTTCGAAACCGGCGGCTCGACGGGCGTGCCGAAGTCGCGCATCAACATCGAAGATTTTCGTCTCGACTACGAAGCGTTCAGCCACACGCTGCCCGATGAAGCCTTCCCGAAAAACTCCGACTGGCTCGCCGTCGGCCCCTCCGGACCGCGCCGCCTGCGTCTCGCCGTCGAGCATCTGGCGCAATATCGCGGCGGCATCTGCTTCATGGTCGATCTCGATCCGCGTTGGGTCATTAAACTTTTAAAGAGCGGCCAGTCGAAGCAGGCCGAAGTCTACAAGCAACACGTCGTCGAACAGGCGCTCACGCTCCTGCGCGCGCACGATAACATTCGCTGCCTCTTCACCACGCCGAAACTGCTGGAAGCCATCTGCGAAAAAGTCTCTCTGAAAAAACTGGGCATCACCGGAGTCTTCTGCGGCGGCACGGAGATGACCCCGCAGTTTCACCGCTTCGCCGTCGAAGAACTGCTCGACGGCGTCCACTTCGCGCCGACCTACGGGAACACCCTGATGGGGCTGGCCGTCGGCAAGCCGCGCCTGCCGCAAGACAACTACGCCATCATCTACTATCCGCCCGCCCCACGCGCCATGATCGAAGTGGTTGATCCCGACCGTCCCGACACGCTCGTCGGCTACGGCGAGACGGGGCGCGTGCGCCTGACGACTTTGACGCGCGAGTTCTTCATGCCGCGCTTCCTCGAACGCGATCAGGCCGAACGCGAGCCGCCCTACCTGCCATACGCGTGGGACGGCGTGCGCAACGTCCGACCCTTCGCCAAGCTGGAAACGAACGTGGTGGAAGGCGTCTACTGAGTCCTACGGTTCCCGCCGCGAGGGTGAAGAGTGAGCCGGAGTGAATTGATCAGACGGGAAATAGTTGAAGCCTTCGGCGATGTTCCGCGTCCCGATTTGAAAGGCGTCCGCCCGCTGGGGTGTTGCGAAGAGCATGACCCGGATTTCGACTGGTATCGTCAACACACCTGGCAGGAGCTTGAGCAGGAGTTTTCGCTCGACTATCTGGACAGGTTCGAGTTCTTCGCGCTGCACCCGTCCGCCTATCACTACTTCGTGCCGGGTCTGCTCCTGGGGATGCTGGAGTCAATCGTTACGGGTGCGGACGGTTATCATGCCTGGGATTGGGTGCGCAACCTGCTCTTCTACGGGAGCCGCGCCGGGAGTTTCGGGGAGGAATACCTGACCCTGTTCACCGCGCCGCAGAGGGAGGCGGTCGCGAGCCTGCTTGAGTTTTTCAACGAATCGGACGTGGAGCGAAAGGGCTACACCGACAAGAATAATAGAGATGTGGAGCGCGCTCTAAGTGAGATATGGCGCGCTGAATCCTGATTGAGAGATGAGCCGGGCGCGCCTTCAAGCGTCCATTTAATTATGTTGCACATACCATTGTTGCGCAAAGGCGTGCCCTATAAAAGTCTGGACGTGGTGCGCGTCGTGCATCACCGGACGCGTGAGCCGTTCGTGGAGATCAGTCAGGCGAACGCGGGACTCATTCGTCGTGATCTGGCAGATCAAGCGAGCGCGCGTGCGTCGCTGGCAAAATTCAGCGTCGCCGAACTTATTGAGATGTCTGTGCGTGCGGCGGAGATTTTTGCGCACGACGAACTCCCGGTCGGCGATGAATGGCAGACGCCGGACGCTTACGTCGAGCAGGTGTCGGCGACGACGGGGCTGCCCTTTGTGATGGCGCGGCGCAACATGGAGAAGATTCGCGGCGCGCTCGCGCAGATGGAGAGCGTGCTCAGAGGTTTGACGCGCAATCTCGATCTCGAAATCTTGGATCGCGGGTACGGCGAGATCGAAGGGCAGTCCGTGAGTTTCTTCCCGCGCACGCAGGCGTTGGGCGTGGTCTTGCCGAGCAATTCGCCGGGCGTGCATTCGCTGTGGGTTCCGGCTATCGCGCTCAAGATTCCGCTCGTCCTCAAGCCGGGCGGCGCGGAACCCTGGACGCCGTATCGAATCATTCAGTCGTTCACGAAGGCGGGCGTGCCGCCGGAAGCGTTCGGGTTTTACCCGACCGGTCACGGCAGCGCGGGGGAGATACTGCGCCACACGGGGCGCGGCATGGTCTTCGGCGACGTGGCCTCCACTTCGCAATGGCAGGAGGACGGGCGCGTGGAAGTGCACGGCCCCGGCTACAGCAAAGTGATCATCGGCGACGATCTGGTTGACGATTGGGAAAAATATTTAGACGTGATCGCGGCTTCGATTCTGGATAACGGCGGGCGTTCGTGCGTCAACGCGTCGGGCGTGTGGGTGACGAGACATGCGGACGAGATCGCGGAAGCACTGGCCGAACGATTCGCGCGCATCGTGCCGCGCCCCGCCGCCGACGAGCGGGCGGAACTCGCGCCCTTTGCCGACCCGAAAGTGGCCGCGCGCATTTCACAGATCATCGAACAGGGTTTGCAGGAGCGCGGCGCACGCGACGTGACGGCGGAGAAGCGCGGCGGCGAGCGATTCCGGGAGTCGGACGGTTGCGCTTACCTGTTGCCGACCGTGGTGCGCTGCGAGTCGGCGGAGCATGGGCTGGCGAACCGCGAGTTTTTGTTTCCGTTTGCGAGCGTGGTCGAAGTCGGGCAGGAAGAGTTGCCGGAAATTCTGGGTGCGAGCCTCGTGGTGACGGCGATCACGCGCGACCCGGAGTTAATCGCGAAACTTTTATCGTCGCCACACGTTGATCGTCTCAACCTCGGCGCGATCCCGACGAACCAGATCAGTTGGGACCAGCCGCACGAGGGAAATTTGTTCGAGCATCTCTACGCGCGCAGGGCTTTCCAGCAAGCGGCAGCCGCGTCGCACCAATGAAGATTCTCTATCTCACCGCCGGGGCTGCCAACATGTACTGCGGCAGTTGCCTGCGCGACAACGCGCTCGCCACCGAACTGATCAGAGAGGGGCACGACGTGATGCTCCTGCCCGTCTATACGCCGACCCTGACCGACGAGCGAAACGTCAGCCGCCCGGATAAAGTTCTCTTCGGCGGCATCAGCGTCTATCTCCAACAGCACGCCTCCATCTTTCGCCGCACGCCCTGGCTCATAGACAAATTGTGGGACTCGACCCCGGCTCTCAAACTCGCCGCGCGCCGCTCGATTCCGGTCAACCCGAAACTGCTGGGCGAACTCACCGTCTCGATGCTGCGCGGCGAAGAGGGACGCCAGCGCAAAGAGTTCGACAAGATGGCGCACTGGTTGCGCGAGCAGGAGAAGCCGGAGGTGGTGACGCTGCCCAATTCGCTCCTGCTCGGCCTCGCGCGTCCCATCAGAGAGATTTTGCGCTGCCCCGTCGTCTGCACGCTGCAAGGCGAAGACCTGTTTCTAGACGGACTCGACGAGAATTATCGTCGCGTGTCGCTCGAACTCATCCGCGCGAGCGTCGCGCACGTAGATGCCTTCGTCGCGGTCAACGAGTCTTACGCGGAGTTCATGTCAGGGCATCTGGGGATACCCGCGAGCAAGATGCGCGTCGTTCCGCTCGGCATCAATCTCGAAGATTACGAAGCGCGAAACGGGGCGGCGCAGGCACGACTGGGCGCGCCGGAGACGGGCAAGGGAACGAGGGGCGGCGAAGTGTTCACCGTCGGCTACTTTGCGCGGATTGCGCCGGAGAAGGGATTGCATGTTTTGTGCGAGGCGTACCGGCACCTGCGCGAGACGCAGGGCGCGGCGCAGAAAATGCGGCTCGAAGCGGCGGGCTATCTCGCGCCGGAGCACGAAGATTATTTGCGCGGCATCGAGCGGCAGATGAACGGGTGGGGACTCGGTGCGGAGTTTCATTATCGCGGCTCGCTCGGGCGCGAAGAGAAGATCGCGTTTCTGCAAAATCTCGACGTGCTCTCCGTGCCCGCAACCTACGACGAACCGAAGGGCATCTCGTTGCTCGAAGCGATGGCCTGCGGCGTGCCCGTCGTCCAACCGCGACGCGGCGGCTTCACCGAGATCGTCGAGCGCACGGGCGGCGGCCTGCTCGTCGCGCCGGACGATGCCGAAGCCTTAGCCGCAGGGATTCAAGCCCTGCGGCAAGACCCCGCGCACGCCTTTGAACTCGGCGCACGCGGCATACGCGGAGTGCGCGAACATTACAGCGTTGCGGGCATGGCCGAACGCGCGCTCGAAGTCTACCGGGAGGTAAAGGGGAAGGGGTAAAGGGTAAAGGTAAAATGGCGGAAAACAGTTTTCACCATCCTTTCCCCCTTTCCCTTTCCTCCTTCCCACCGGCTGTTCCAACTTATGCTTGAAGTCAACGATCTCTCCAAAGAATATTCGACGCCGCGCGGCGAGTTGCCGATCCTGTCGAACGTCTCCGTGAGCCTGGCGCGCGGCGATGCGATCTCGATCATGGGTCCTTCGGGGAGCGGCAAGAGCAGCTTTCTCTACATCGTCGGCGCGCTTGAGCCGCCCACTTCCGGCACGGTCACGCTCGACGGCCAGAACCCTTTCACGATGCCGCAACGCGAACTCGCCGCTTTTCGCAACCGCCAGATCGGTTTCATCTTTCAAGACCACTGTTTGCTGCCGCAATTAACCGTACTGGAAAACGTGTTGACGCCAACGCTCGTCGCGGGCACGACGAACGGCGACGAGTTGGCGCGGGCGCAAGCGTTGCTCGACACGGTCGGACTCACGGCGCGCAGCCATCATCGCCCGGCGGAACTCTCGGGCGGCGAGAAGCAGCGCGTCGCGCTCGCACGCGCGCTCATACGCCGCCCGCTCCTCCTACTCTGCGACGAGCCGACCGGAAACCTCGATCACAACTCCGCCACGGGCGTCGCCGAACTTCTACTCGAACTGCACCGGCAGCAGGAGACGATCCTCGTCGTCGTTACGCACAGCGCGGAGTTGGCCGCGAAGTTTCCGGTGCAATATGAACTGTTGGAGCAGAATCTTGTGCGTAGTTCCTAGTTCACAGTCAGCTTGTGAGTTGTCCATTGTCCATTGTCAGTAGCCCGTCGTCCGTTGTTTGTGATTCATAAGCCGCGCGCTCAGGACGAAGGCTCAAGTTAGTCAACGCGAAAACAGGTGACAGCTAATCGCTTACAGTCTCTTATGACGACCGCCACGCTGCTCAGACGCAATCTCTCTTACTACTGGCGCACGAACGCGGCGGTGGTGTGCGGCGTGGCGATTGCCGTGGCCGTGCTGGCGGGCGCGTTGCTCGTCGGCGATTCGGTGCGCGCGAGCTTGCGCGAACTCGTGTTGCAGCGTCTCGGTCGGACGGCCTACGTCGTCTCGGCGTCGAATTTCTTCCGCGAAGAGCTGGTCGAAGAGTTGCGCGGGCATCCGGAGTTTGCCGTTGCCTCGTTCGAGGGGGCGTGCCCGCTCGTGGTGTTTGAAGGCGTCGTGATTGACGAGGCGAGCGGGCGGCGGGGCGGGGGCGTGCAGGTCTACGGCGTTGACGAACGCTTCTGGGAATTTCAAGGGCTGGACGCAGGGCGGCGCGCTTTGGGCGAGCGCGAAGTTGCTCTGAGCGCGGGGCTGGCCTCGGAGTTGGGCACGCAGCCGGGCGGCGAAATCTTGTTGCGCGTAGAAAAGCCTTCGGCCATCCCGGTCGAATCGCTGCACGGGCGCAAGGAAGACGTGGGGCGCACGATTCGCCTGAAGATGCGCGACGCGCTCGCCGCCGCAGACCTCGGAGAGTTTAGCCTGCGACCGCAGCAGGGCGCGGTGCGCGCGGTCTTCGTCCCGCTCAAGCGTCTGCAAAAAGATGCGGAGCAGGAGGGGCGGGTCAACACGATCCTGCTCTCGACGAAGGCGGGCGACGACGCGAGCGGCGCAGGCGACGCGGCGCAGGCCGGGGCGTTTGCGAAGATTCTGCGCGAGAAGTTTACGCTCGCAGACATCGGCGTCAAGATTCGCACGCTCGACGCGCCGCACGCGCTGTCGCTCGAAACCGAGAGCGCAGTGGTGAGCGAAGCGTTGCGCGGGCAGGCGGAAGCGGCTGCTCAAGCGGCGGGCGTCGGCACGTCCGCGATCTTCTCTTATCTCGCCAACGCGATCCGCGCGGGCGGGCGCGAGATTCCTTATTCGCTCGTCACGGCGTTTGACGAAGAGCGTTTCGCGGCGTTGCAGCGGGAGGCGACTCAACTCTCGGCGTCGCCCATTCAAGCGTCGCCTGTTCCGGCGACGGCTCAAGCGTCTGCGAGTGGGAGCGCGCCGATCCTGTTGAACGATTGGGCGGCGCGCGATCTCGGGACGCGTGTGGGCGATGCGGTGTCGCTCGATTATTACGTGTGGCGCGAAGAGGGGCGTCTGGAGACGCGCACGGCGGAGTTTCGTCTGGCGGGCGTCGTGCCGATGCGCGGGCTGGCGGCAGACCGCGAGTTGACGCCGGAGTATCCGGGCATCAGCGGCACGGAAAGTCTGTCGGATTGGGACCCGCCGTTTCCGCTCGACCTCTCGCGCGTGCGCGCGCAGGACGAGGACTACTGGAAAGAGTTTCGCACGACGCCGAAAGCCTTCATCCCACTCGCGCGCGGGCAGGAACTCTGGCAGACGCGCTACGGCAAGTTAACTTCGCTGCGCCTTCATCCCGCGAGCGGCGTCGCGCTCGAAACGGCGCGCGCGAGTTTTGAGAAGACTTTGCGGGCGCGCGTGGACCCGCTTGACGCAAACTTTTCTCTCTACGCAGCACGCGCCGAAGGAGTCCGAGCCTCGCGCGGCGCGACCGACTTCGGCGAGTATTTTCTCTACTTCAGTTTCTTCCTCGTCGTCTCCGCGCTGCTGCTCACGTCGCTCTTCTTCAAACTCGGCATCGAGCAACGCCTGCGCGAGATCGGCATCCTGCAAGCGGTCGGGTTTCCCGCCGCCAAAATTCGCACGCTCTTTCTCGGCGAAGGCGTGCTGCTTGCCGTCGCGGGCAGCATCCTCGGACTCGCGTGCGCGCTGTTGTACGGTGCGTTCGTGATGCACGGCCTGCGTACGTGGTGGGTGGCTGCGGTGGGCACGCGTGCCCTGTCGTTGCGCGTCTCGCCCGTGTCGCTCGCTTTAGGCGGGGCGGGCGGCATCGTCGCCGCGCTGCTGTGCATCTGGTGGACGCTCAGATCGCTCGCGCCTCTCTCGGCGCGCGAACTGTTGACCGGAGCGAGCGACACCGCACGAGCCAGGTCGAACGGGCGACGCGCTGCGAAGGCGCGGGGCAGGCTCCGCTTACAGTTCATGTCGCCCGCGCGGCGCGGCGTGCCGGTGTCGCTTGTGTTCGCCATCGCGTGCGCGGTTCTCGGCCTGTTGCTGCTCGCCGCCGCCGCGCTCAAGTGGCTCGGAGGGGTGGCCGGATTCTTCGGCGCGGGCACTCTGTTTCTCATCGCGCTCCTCTGCTTTCAATCCGCCTGGCTCGGCGCAGCGCAGCGGCGCACGACGATTCAGGGGCGCGGTTGGTGGCCGGTCGTGCGTCTCGGCTTTCGCAACGCGACGCACCGCCCCGCGAGAAGCGTGCTCTGCATCGCGCTCATCGCCTCCGCCACGTTCATCATCGTCGCGGTTGACGCCTTCAGGCGCGACGCCGTACACGCCGTCTCTCCGGACAGAGAATCCGGCACGGGCGGTTACACGCTCCTCGCCGAGACGCTCCTGCCGCTCGCACACGATCCGAATACGGAAGCGGGGCGCGAGGCTCTGAACCTCAGCGCGCAGGAGGAGACGGCGACGCTCGCCAATGTAACCTTCACGCGCTTTCGTCTCCGACCGGGCGACGATGCCAGTTGTCTCAATCTCTACCAGCCGCGCAACCCGCGCATCCTCGCGCCAACTTCCAACTTCATCGCGGACAGACGCTTCACCTTCGCCGCTTCGCTCGCCGCGACCGACGCGGAGCGAGCCAACCCGTGGCTGCTGCTCGAAAGAGATTGGCCGGACGGCGCAATCCCCGTCATCGCCGATGCCAACTCTTTGAACTACGTGCTGCATCGCAAACTCGGCGAAGAGATCGTGTTGAACGAAGAGACGGGACATCCGTTGCGGCTGCGCTTCGTCGCCGCGCTCTCGGACAGCCTGTTCCAGTCGGAGTTGTTGATGTCGGAGCGAAATTTCCTGCGCGCTTTTCCCGCACAGGAGGGCTACAGGTTTTTCCTGTTGGACGCCGCGCCGGAGAGAACGGCGAGCGTCGCCGCGCTGCTCGAATCGCGCCTGTCGGACTTCGGCTTCGACGCGACGGGGGCGGGCGAGCGGCTCGCGGAGTTTCATCGCGTGGAGAACACCTATCTCTCGACCTTCCAGACGCTCGGCGGGCTTGGCACGATTCTCGGCACGCTCGGCCTGGCGACCGTCTTATTGCGCAACGTCCTTGAGCGGCGACGCGAACTCGCGCTGCTGCGCGCCGTCGGCTACAACGCGCGCCACTTCGCCCTGATGGTCGTCGCGGAGAACGCGCTGCTGCTCCTTTGCGGTCTGTTCACGGGGCTGGTCTGCGCGCTGCTCGCCATCGCCCCGGCCTTCTACGCGCGCGGTGGCCGTCTCCCCACCGCTTCGCTCGCGCTCTTGCTCTCGGCGGTCGTCTTAACCGGACTCGCCGCGTCGCTCGCGGCAACTGCGGCTGCGCTGCGCACGCCCCTGCTCCCGGCCTTGCGCGCCGAATAAGAGAGGGCGCAACTGCGTCGCACACGGGCGCGCAGGCGCAGTCTGCCGCGAACAGATGGCGCGCTACTTTTTCGCCACGAGGACGAGGCCGAGCATGCAGAGGATCAGCCCGGCGACGTTGCGCAGCGAGAGATGTTCTTTGTAAGCGAACAGGCCGATGGGCACCAGCATCAGCGTCACGGCAGTGCTGCACGCAACCGCCGCCGTGCTGATGTTCCACCCGGCGCGATAGGCCAGCAGGAAGCCGAGTTCGATGACCGCCGCGCCCAAGCCCATCGCGTAGACCGCCCAGTTCGACTCGCGCAGCGTTTCCATGAACGACCTCTCGCTCGGGTAGATGAACCCGTAGAGCAGGCACGCGGCAATGCCGACGAAATAGGAGATGGTGATCATGTAGAGCGGGTTGGCCGCCTTCGGCATGGACTTCTGCGAGAGGTGATACAGCAGATTGCCGCCGACGGCAATAACGAGTGGCAGGTAAAAGTTTTTCATCTGTTAGTTGAAATTGGCGCGGGCAATGCATCGCGTCGCCGTGCGGTAAATTTTGTGATCTGTCTTGCCCAAGATGGGTCTATATTAAGTCGGTTTCACTGGAGGAGGAAATTCATGCGCCGTCGAAACTCTCTGCACAGCTTCTTTTGGCTCGTCGTGTCGGTAACGGTTCTCTCAAGCAGTGCGCTCGCGGGCAACTGGCCGCAGTGGCGCGGTCCACAGTTGAACGGCACGAGCGACGAGCGCAACTTGCCGCTCAAGTGGGGCGCGGCGGAGAACCTCAGTTGGAAACTGCCGCTGCCCGGATTGAGCGGGGCGACGCCCATCGTGTGGGGCGAGCGCATTTTTCTGAACGTCGCGGAGGGCGACGAACTGTTCCTCTGGTGCGTGGACAGGAACAAGGGCGCGCTCATGTGGAAGAAGTTGCTTGGCGGCGGCAACCATAAAGAGCGCAAGCACAACATGTCTTCGCCCTCGCCCGTGACCGACGGCAAGAACGTCTACGTGATGACGGGCACGGGCATCCTCAAGAGCTTCGACTTTCAGGGACGCGAACTCTGGGCGCGCGACATCCAGAAAGATCACGGCGCGTTCGGCTTGCAGTGGGGCTACGCCTCCTCGCCGCTCCTGCATGAAGATTCGCTCTACGTGCAAGTGCTTCACGGCATGAAGACGGACGATCCTTCCTACGTGCTGCGCGTCAACAAGACGACGGGCAAGACCCTCTGGCGCGTGGAACGCCCGACCGACGCCATCATGGAATCGCCCGACGCCTACACGACGCCCGCGCTCCTGCGTCACGCGGGCAAGACCGAGATCGTCATCACCGGCGCGGACGTGGTAACAGGGCACGACCCCGCCACCGGCAAAGAACTCTGGCGCGCGGGCGGCCTCAATCCGCAAAACGCCCCCTTCTATCGCATCGTCGCCTCGCCCGTCATCTACGACGGCATCATCTACGCGCCCACACGTATCAAGCCGCTCCTCGCATTTCGCGCGGGCGGGCGCGGCGACATCTCGAAGTCACACCTGCTCTGGTCGTCGCAGTCAGGACCGGACGTGCCAACGCCCGTGACGGACGGGAAATATTTCTACATCGTCGGCGACAAAGGCATCATCTGGTGTCTCGACGCGAAGACCGGAAAAGAAGTTTACGGTCCCGTCCGCATCAAGCCGGGCGACTATTCCTCTTCGCCCGTTCTGGCCGACGGCAAGATTTACGCGACGAACGAAGAAGGTTTGACGACGGTTATTCGCGCGGGCGAGAAGTTCGAAGTGCTCGCGGAAAATAACCTGAACGAATACTGTCTCAGTTCGCCCGCCGTCTCCGACGGGCAAATTTTCATACGCACCTCCGGCCATCTCTACTGCATCGGCAAACGCGCGGCGGGGCGTTGAAAGCTTTCGGTTTTCGGGTGAACCGGCGGGTAGCGGTCTTGAACCAGAGCGGCGTGCAGCGATGCTGTATATGGTTGTCGAAAACTTTAAGCACGGAGATGCGTTGCCCGTCTATCGACGCTTCCGGGAGCGGGGGCGGCTCGCTCCCCCGGGGTTGGTCTATATTTCGAGTTGGGTTGACGAGAACTTCCGACGCTGCTTTCAACTGATGGCGACCGATGATCGAAAGCTGCTCGACGAATGGATCGCTAACTGGAGCGACCTCGTCGACTTCGAGGTCATTCCGGTGCTGACCTCGCAGGAGGCTGCGGAAAAGATCGCCCCGTCTCTCTAGATCGAGAGAGCGTTATTTGAAGGGGTTGCGTTCGGGGGCTTCGTCATGATGCGCGGCGTGGAGAAGTCCGCGCACGAGGACGTTGAGGGCGGGGATGCGATGCCTGATCCAGACGCGCATGGGAGCGGGACGCGCGCCGGGTCGTGCCTTCGGTTCGCGGTGCGCCCCGCGCAGGTCGTGCGCCTTGCCGACCAGTCTCTTGAGGGGCTTGAGTTCAGGCATAAAAAAAGGGCGGCGACCGGAATCGGTGAAGCGTTAGCGAAGCGTCGGGCAAGCGCCGGGAACGCGTGAGGGAGTAGGTTGTCGCCGCGCGTTACGACTGCGGTTTGAAGTAGAGCACCAGCCCCGCGCCGACGGAGACGAGCAGGAACCCGACGTAGAGCATCGGGTTGATGGCGGTCTTGGGCGGGTGAAGCCAGAGCGTGACGAGGACGTTGACGAGCGGCGCGCCGCCGAAGACGAGCGGCATGACGTAGGTGGGGAGGCCGCCGGTACGGAAGGCGAAGATGATGCAGACCGCGCCGATGGCGCCGAGTGCGCCCGCGAGAGTCGCCGTCGTCGCGCCGCCGGAGTTGAAGTTGTTCAACGCGCCCTGCGACCAGAGCCAAGCGGCGGGCACGAGCACGCCGATCAAAAAGTAGGCCACGCCGACGCAGAGCAGCGCGCGCATCGGGTTGCCGAGTTTGACCTGCCCCTGATGCAGCATCGCGCCGTAGACTCCCCACGACAAAGCCGCGCCGAGCGCAAACACGATCCAGACCATAGATTTTTCTTTTCCTTTTTCCGACATCATTTTCCAGAGCTTCGCAGCGTGTAGTTAATCATAACTTTGCGCCTCCGGCGAGAAATGATCTTCCCACCGGAAGCGCAGAACTGGAAACGTAAGGCGCGAAGGGTTGAGCCTCGACGCGTGAAGTTTAACTCAACTCAGAACTGAACGCGCACGCCGAGTTGAATTTGACGCGCGGAGGTGACGGTCGAGCGGATGCGCCCGAAGGTCGGGAGCGGTTGTTCGTTGTCAGCCGCACCCGCAAAGACGGTCAGGCCGGGCGGCGCGAAGTTGGCGCGATTGAAGAGATTGAACGCCTCGACGCGAATCTGAACATTCGTGTTTTCGCCGAGCGGCGAGCCGAAGCGAATATTCTTCATGGCGGAGAGGTCGAAGGTGCGCAGGTTTGGACCGATGAACGCGCCGCGCCCGGTGTTGCCGAGCGTGCCCGCCGGTTGCAGGACGAAAGCGTTCGGGTCGAAGTATTGATCGGGGTGGCCGAGGACGGCGGACTCGTAGGTGTAGCCGGGGGCGATGCTGGCGCGGTCGCGCCCGATGCCGGGGCCGAGCGACGGTTGCCAGAGCGAGCGCGAGCGGTTGGCCTGCACGAAGACGGTCAGGGGGTTGCCGCTTCTGGCCTGCCCGATTCCGGCGAGTTGCCAGTCGTCGAGAAGCGCGCCCGCGATGCCGTCAAGATTCTTCGCAAAGGGAATCTGCCAGACGAAGTTGACCACCCAATTGTGCTTGGCGTGATAATCGGAGAGTCCCTTGTTGTAGTTGAAACCGGGAAATTCGGGAAAGGCGGTGGTCGTGCCGTTCGTGGCGTCGGAGAAGAAGGTCGAAGCCTGCGTCGTGTCGATGTTGCGCGAGAAGGTGTAAGAGGATTGGACGTTGAAGTTCTGATTCCAACGCTTGCGCACCTCGAAGATCATGGCGTTGTACCAAGAGTTACCGTCGCTGCTCTTGAGTTCGATGGTCGAGAACGCGGTGTTCTGGCGCGGCGCGCCCGCCGGGTAGAAAGGCGTGCCGTCGGGTCGTATCTGCGCGACGGCGGTGTTCACGTCGTTGCTGCGCAAGAGGTGTACGCCGCGCGAACCGGCGTAGCCGAGCGTCACGACCGTCTGCCAGGGGAGTTCCTGCTGGACGTTCAGGTTGTAGACGTTGAGATACGGGTTATCGAGATCGTACTGGACGGGGCGGATCGAGTTGGCGAAAGCGCACGAGAGCGGCGCGACGGGGAAGGCCGGACGGCAGGGCGAGGTCGGCGTGAAGCCGATGGCGATGCGCGGCGTGGCGGGCGGGTTCGTCACCGTCACGATCAGGTTCTGCTGGTTGTTCGTGTTGAAGTAGACGCCGTAGCCGCCGCGCAGAGAAGTCTTGCCGTTGCCAAACACGTCCCACGCGAAGCCGACGCGCGGCGAGAGGTTCTTGCGCGTAGGGTTTTGGTAGAGCACGCCGGTCGTGGGCGCGCGGTCAGTAAGAGAGGGCAGGGCGGAATCGCGCCCGTAGAGGTCTACGGGCATGGTCGTCGTTTCATAACGCAGCCCGGCGTTGAGCGTGAGCCGTTCGTGGAGGCGGAAGGCGTCCTGCACGTATCCGGCGAAGAGCGTGAAACGCCAGTAGCGGTCGAGCGCGCCGTTGGCGGGGAGGCCGATGAAACTCTGCGGGCTGTTCGACAGGAAGTTTCTGAGATTGGAGAAAGTCCATGTGCCGAGCGAGAAGGTCGGGTTGTACATGTTGTCCTGATAACGCTCGACGAGGCCGCCGAACTTCAGCAGGTGGCGACCGCGCGTGTGCACTGCGCCGTGCTCGAAACTGAAGACGTTCTGCGTGAGTCGCAGGTCGGCTGAACTCTGGGGTCCGAAGCGCGGCACGCCGCCGATGTCTATGTTGCCGATGAGCGTGCGACCGGGAATAAACGGCGTCAGGTTTTGCGTCGGGTTCGACTCGACGTTCTGCCCGATGCGCGTGCGCCCGAAGCCGAAGCGGAGGGTGTGGAGCGTGCGCGCCGACTGGATGAAGCGATGCTCGGCGGTGAAAAACTGGTTGCGCGAGAGAAAGGCGCGGGGAAACTGCGGAAAGTCGGTCGGGAGAGCCTGATCCGCGTCGTCGAAAGTGTAGCGGGCGAAGAATTGGTTGCGGTCGTTGAAGTTGTGATCGATGCGGCCTTGAAAGAAGTGCTGCGTGACCTGTTGATTGAAGCCGAAATTGTAGGCCGCGAGGCCGCCGCCGAGGTTCGAGCCGTTCGGCAGCGGGAACTCGTCGAGGAACGGGCGAATCGCGGGGCTGATCGTGATCTGGCCGGGGACGCCGGGCAGGATGCCGTTGCGCGCGTTGAGGTCGGGCACGACGGTTGAGATCGTGCGCCCGAGTTGTTCGCGCAGCGATTCGTAGTTGAAGAAGAAGAAGGTTTTGTCGCGCCGGATGGGGCCGCCGATGGAGCCGCCGAATTGATTGCGTTTAAACTCGGGTTTACGCGGCGTGTCGAAAAAGTTGCGCGCGTCGAAGTTGTCGTTGCGATGAAACTCGTAGAGCGAGCCGTGATATTCGTTCGTGCCTGACTTCGAGACGGCGTTGATCTGGCCGCCGGAGTTGCGCCCGAACTCCGCGCTGTAGGCGTTCGTCTCCACGCGAAACTCGCGTATGCCTTCGATGCCGAGCACGGTGCCCGCCGCGCTCCCGGCGGGGCCGTTCGTGAAATCGTTCTGCGGCGTGCCGTCGATCAGGTAGACGTTCGAGCGCGGGTCTTGGCCGTTGATGCTGGTAGCGAGTCCGTGTGCGACCGCCGAGCCGCCGTCGCGGTGCGGGTAGGAGATGACGCCGGGTTGCAGGAGCGCGAGGTCTGTGTAGTTGCGCCCGTTCAAGGGCAACTCGCGGATCGCGTCTTCGTTGACGAGATAGCTCAACTCGGAAGTCTGCGTGTTGACGAGTTCGGCGGAGCCGGTCACTTCAACCTGCGTGTCTATCGAGGCCACTTCCAGAGTGATGTTGAGCACGGCGGTTTCGCCGATGGTGAGACGCAGGCGTTCCTGCACGAAGGGCTTGAAGCCATCGCGCGCCGAGCGTATTTCGTAGGTTCCCACGGGCATGCCGGGGAAGACGAAACGCCCTTCATCTTCGCTGACAGCGGTGCGCGTAAATCCCGTCTCAAGGTTTCGCGCCGTGACCTCGACGCCGACGAGCACGCCGCCCTGCGCGTCTTTGATCTCGCCCGTGATCGTCGCGTCGGTCTGCTGCGCGAAGGAAGCGGAAGCGAGGCAGAGAACGAAACTTGCGAGCAGCAGTAGACGTAATTTGTTGCTGAAGTTAATGGTTGAAAATTTCATGGGAACGGTTTAGTGCTTTCTGGGTTGTGACGTTTTGCTGTTTGCGCTCCGGGGAACACAAGTATTTTAAGCGTTGCCTTGACGTGTGACAATCGTGTGCGACACTATACGTTCTTACGGCGAAAGTGGCCTCGTGGTTTCTTCCAAAAATCTGTTCCGGCCTGTACGAATAATTGAATGAAACGAATCCTCCTGACCTTGGTGGTCATCGCGCTCTACATCTCGCACCAAGACATCTGGAACTGGCGTAAAGTTTATCCGATGGCCTTCGGCTTCATTCCCATCGGCCTCTTTTATCACGCCTGTTTCGTCGTCGCCGCGTCGCTCGTGTTGTGGATGCTCGTCACTTACGCATGGCCGGCGCATCTTGAAGCGGAAGTCGAGGGGCAGCAGGGGACGAAAGCCGCGACGGCGAAAGAGGAGGACGCGCGTTGATTCCAGCCATCGTCGTTTTTGTTTATCTCGCCGTCGTCGTCTATATCGGCATCTTCGCGTTTCGCAAAGCGACGGGCAAAGAGAAGGCGGAAGACTATTTTCTCGCCAATCGCTCGCTCGGCCCCTTCGTCTTCCTGCTCTCCCTGTTCGGGACGAACATGACGGCGTTTGCCATCCTCGGCTCATCCGGCCACGCCTTCAACAACGGCATCGTCACCTTCGGTTTGATGGCGACCTCTTCCGCGCTCGTCATCCCGCTCACGATCTTTCTGTGCGGCACGCGCATCTGGGCTTTGGGGAAGAAGCACGGTTTTATGACGCCCGTGCAGATGTTTCGCGACCGCTGGGACTGCGGCCATATCGGCACGGTGATCTTCGTCGTGCAGGCCGCGCTCCTTGTCCCCTACATCATCATCGGCGTGATGGGCGGCGGCACCACGCTCAACGTGATCAGCGGCGGCCTCGTGCCGTTCTGGTTCGGGGGGGCAATCGTCGCGCTCGTCGTGATGTCTTACGTCTTCTTCGGCGGGATGCGCGGCACGGCCTGGGTCAACGCGTTTCAGACGATCCTCTTTCTCGTCTTCGGCGCTATCGCCGTGATCGTCATCGGCGCGGGGATGGGCGGCTTTCAGTCTGCCATCAACGGCCTGCTCGCTTCGCCCGCCACCGCGCCGCTCCTGACGCGCGAACGCATCTCGCCTTACTACTTTTTCAGCTACACTTTCATCCCGCTCTCAGCCATCGCCTTTCCGCAC
>DASWNS010000143.1:0-5435 GCA_036399115.1 Pyrinomonadaceae bacterium
AAAAGAGACTGTCACATCGTACAGCGCATACTCTCCGACATCGTAGTACTTGTCCGGCTCGTAGCTCAGCAGGTCGCCGATAGTCCACTGCCGGTCGTAGATAGAGGCATACTGGCCGGTTGTCCATTGCGCCTCATACGCCACGTGCTCCGGCCCTTTATTCAAACGTCTGACCGAGCGCCCGAGACGGATGACATCCCCTGAGCCGTCGGTTTTTATCTTGCTGTGCAATGCACCCCAGATGTCCCTGATGGGTCCGATGCGAAAGTTGCTCAGTTCAAACACGAGCGCCTGAACGTCATCCACGGAGCTTTTGACGGCCTGATTTTTACTGAGCCGCGCAGCCTTGTTGAGCAGGGTTAATTTCTCATAAGCCGCTCTGACAACTTTCTCTTCGGGACTCATGGCGGCTACTGTCTTGCCTTTCAGAGCGGCTCCGTCTTTGGCCGGAGTCTTAGTGGAAGGAGCGTGTTGTGCGGTGCATAAGCTGGCGAGGATCAGACTGACAAGGCAGGTGGTGAGGGATCTGTGAGGGAGACTTTGCATTTTTCTTTCCCTTTCGCTCAGACAAGGCTGAGTCTGGTTGTATTGGTGGAAGAGCTATTTCATTTTGGGTTTGCCTCTCGTTTTGTGGAAATGCACTTCTTCCAGCCCTCTTGCCCGGTCGTTTCGCCATGTCGAGCCTCTGACAGCAGCGGTGACTCAACCGTAAATGACTCTGAAAAGTCTGCGCTCTGTTGGGTCCACATGATGCGCCAGACTGGTTGCGGCGAAGAGGGCGAGGTTGTGTGCATCACTGCCCGCTCGCCTATGCGGCGGCCATTGCTATCGAAGCACGGGGTGAATTCCATATACTGGGTTGCCTGTTGCAGTTGCGCGTTGAATTTGGTGGTCGCTTCCTGAGGAGATGAGTAAGTCTCCCAAGCCCAGAACATGTTCTTATAGTCGGAAGAGCTATAACTGCGAACACCAAAATTTTGAGTTTTCGGTGAGGGGCTGTTTTCTCTGACGATCAGCGCACCGACGCCGAGCGTCAATAACGCGACCAATAAACCTGAGATATTACGTCGCATAGTTGCTAACTTGCTACAGGTGTCGAAGCTCATTGTTTGCGGGAGATGGTTTGAGTGGGTTTCAGTTCTTGCTCGATGATGCTCTTGAGTTCTTCAAAACCGAGCGCGCCGCGATGCAGCTTACCGTTGATGATATAGGCCGGTGTGCCGTTGATGCCCAGCCGCCGCGCCTCTTGCACATCTTTCAGCACGGCGGCGCGAGAAGCTTCGGAGCCGACACAGCCTTTGAATTTCGAGAGGTCTAGGCCGATGCTCGTCGCCGTACGGGTGAAGGTTTCCGGCGAGAGATTTTCGGAGGCGAACAGTCCGTCGTGGTAAGGCCAGAAAGAGCCTTGCTCTCCGGCGCAGAATGCCGCCCGCGCCGCCGCAAACGCTTGCGGATGAGTGTCGAGCGGGAGGTGCTTGAAGATCAAACGGAGGTCGTTTCCGTAACTCTGGATCGCCTGCTTGAGGACGCTTTGAGCCTGCTTGCAGTAGACGCACTGAAAATCCGCAAACTCCGTGATGATTACCGGGGCATCTTTAGGTCCGGCTGAAGGAGCGACATCTCCGACCGCGACGGAAGGCAGCATCGGCTCTTCCAACAGGACTTGCACGCCGGAACTTTTCTTCAACTTCAACAGCGCCTCGCGGTAATTTCGCATCCGCGCCTGTGTCTCCAAATCGAGCCTGATTCTTTCTTTCGCCTCGTCAGGACTCATCGAAGCGAAAGTTACCGCATTCTCAAGATAAACCTGCTCGACTTCGTCCGCCCCCACTTCGGCTTTCCCGGCGGTCAACCGCTTCCTCAGCTCTTCCACGGAGATGCCCTTCCGCTTGGCTTCATCTTCGAGAATCGTGCTGATAATAAAATTCTCCAGAGCGGTCTTGCGGAGAGCGTGAATCTGTTGTTGCAGTGGGAAAATTTTAGAGATGATGGAAGTATCAACGTCCCGGTGAGTGATTCTTCTGCCGTTGACTACTGCGACCACATTCTCGTCGCCCTGTGCACGGACTGGCGTGAGTGCGCCTCCGGCGCAGTTGCCGATAAGGAGCAAGAGCAAAAGTTTAAGGAATGTGGGAAGGCGTGAGACGTAGGTTGAGGTAAGGTGAGACATGTACATTTGTAAAGTTTACTCGCCCGAATGAAGGTGGTTGAGTTGACCCCCGAATCCGCGTAGGTAAATTCTGAAAACGTGAGGCGGCCTAAAAACTTCGAGTCAGCGGTCGGTAGAAAATTGAATTGTGACAGCTCACTGCAAGAACTGCGTCAGATCGCTATATACGCTTCATTCTTGCGGCTGTCAAGAAAAATTTTCAACCTGTAAACGCCTGACTTTGCAACTTTCTGTGCAACTTCCCACGGCGGGCGGCGTGTAAAGACGGGCGGTGAAGTCGTGCGCGGGGGCGTGGGAGTTGGGGCGCGGCGCGTGTTATACTCCGTTCCCCGTTTAATGGACGATTTCACCGACCGTGAAATCATTGAATCAATAAAAACAATGGCCGAGTTTATTTGTCGTTTGGGAACGCCTGCGGGCGAGGTGGTGACGCGCACGATTGAGGCGGTGGGCGTGGCCGAGGCGCGCGTCCGGCTTGAGAGCGAGGGTTTTCGCGTCTTTTCGGTGACGCCGCCGAAAGCGCGCGGCATCGCCGCCATGACGCGCGGCGGCAAGGGCGGCACCACGCCCCGCATCAAGTCCGGCGATTTTCTCCTCTTCAATCAGCAACTCTCCGCGCTGCTGCGCGCGGGCATCCCGATCCTCCAATCGGTCGCCATGCTCCGGCGGCGCGCGTCGAGTTCGCGCCTGCGCGGCATGCTCGGCGACGTGGAAGAGAAGATTCGCGGCGGCATGGCGCTCTCGGCGGCCTTCGCCGCGCAGGGGGCGGTCTTCCCGCGCATCTACACGGCCTCCATCCTCGCGGGCGAACGCTCCGGCGCGCTCGACGAAGTGTTGAACCGCTACAACGCATACATGCGTCGCGGCGTCGAAATCCGCCGCAAGATTCGCGGCGCGCTCGCCTATCCGCTCTTTCTGCTGATCGCCTCCTTCGGCATGGTCACGTTTTTGACCACCTACGTCGTGCCGCGCATGGCGCGACTCTTCGAAGGCTTCGGGCGCAATCTCCCGGCGATCACGCTCGTCGTCGTAGGCATCTCGAACTGGATGGCGGCCAATATCTGGTGGTTTGCGCCGCTCGTCATCATCGGCTCAATCGCCTTCTATCTCTGGTCGCGCACGCCCCACGGGCGGCTCTCGATTGACCGCTTCGTGCTGAAACTTCCCATCGCCGGTCAACTCGTAATCCAACTCTCCGTGGCACAGGTGACGCGCTCGCTCTCCACTCTGCTCGCGGGCGGCATCACGATTGTCGAATCATGGGAGATCGCAGCCGAGGCCATCACGAATCGAGAGTTGCGCGCACGCTCGACGGGCATCCTGCCCATGATCAGGGAAGGGCGTTCGTTTACGGAGAGCCTTGAGGCGGCAAACTGGCTGCCGGAATTAGGGATGGATATGATCGGCGTGGGCGAGCGTTCGGGCAGTTTGCGCGAGATGCTCGACGAGGTGGCAACCTTCTACGATGCCGAGTCGGAAGTCCGGCTTGAACAGTTGACGACCGTGCTCGAACCTGCGATTCTGCTCGTGATGGGCGGCGTTGTGGTCACGATCCTGCTGGCGATCTATCTCCCGATTATTCAATCCATCTCAAATGTCTCAGGAACGCCCGGCGGCGGTTAATAACGGGCAATCCTCCAGCCCTTTTCTCGCATCTGACACAGGTTGCGAAGTTTAGACGGAAGAGAAGTTCAGAAGACCATAATGAGTAAGACCCTCGACGACAGGCTCACGCTGGAAGAAGGCGAGACTACGCTCGTGCGCGACGCGAACGAACTCCCCGCCCGCGCTGTAAACGGCGCAGGCGCAAATGAGAACGCGCGCGGCGGATTCGCTGAACCTCACGCCTCGCTGCCGCCCGAAGTGCGCGCGGCGCAGGAACTGGCGCGCCGCTATCGCCTGCCCTACATCGACCTGCTGCCGCCCGAAGGCGATTCGCCGATTGACTACGCGCTGCTCAGCGAGATTCCCGTCGATCTGCTGCTGCGCTATCAAGTCGTGCCGCTCAGGCGCGAAGGCCGACGCTTCCACGTCGCGATGGCCGATCCGTCCGATCTCGAACGCCTCGACGAACTGGCGAGCGCGCTCCGTGCGCGCATCGTCCCGCACGTGGCGACCGCCGGGGCGATTGACGTGGTGCTCAAAAAGGGCGACGCCACGCAGCGCGTCCTGCAAGAGGCGACTTCCAACTTCCGCATCTCGCTCGTCAAAGAAACCGAGCACGGCGACGAAGTCTTAGACCTTGATCGTCTGGCGACCGACAGCGACATGTCGCCGATCATCAAGCTGGTTGACACGATCATCTTCAACGCGATGGAATCGCGCGCCTCCGACATTCACATCGAAACGCGCGACACGGAAGTGCAGGTCAAGTACCGCATCGACGGCGCGCTCTACGCGAAAGTCGATCCGATTGATCTCGCCTATCACCAGACTTTGATCTCGCGTATCAAGGTTATGTCGGAACTCGACATCGCCGAACGGCGCGTGCCGCAGGACGGTCGCTTCCGCGTCCGCTACAAAGGGCGCACGGTTGACTTCCGCGTCTCGATCATGCCGACCGTGCACGGCGAAGATGCCGTCATACGTATTCTCGACAAGGAACAGATCAACGAAGAGTTCAAAGACCTGCGCCTCGACGTGGTCGGCTTCGACGTTAATGATCTGCGCAACTTCCGCCGCTACATCGCGGAGCCTTATGGCATGGTGCTCGTCACGGGACCGACCGGTTCGGGCAAGACGACCACGCTCTACGCAGCCCTGAACGAGATCAGGAACGAAGAAGATAAGATCATCACGATTGAAGACCCGGTCGAGTACCAGTTGCACGGCATCACGCAGATTCCCGTCAACGAAAAGAAGGGGCTAACGTTTGCGCGCGGCCTGCGCTCGATCCTCCGCCACGACCCGGACAAGATCATGGTCGGGGAGATCCGCGACGCCGAAACGGCGCAGATCGCGATCAACTCCGCCCTGACGGGCCACCTCGTATTCACGACGGTCCACGCGAACAACGTCCTTGACGTGCTGGGCCGGTTCCTGAACATGGGGGTGGAGGCATACCAGTTCGTCTCCGCACTGAACTGCGTACTGGCGCAGCGGCTGGTACGGAACATCTGCGTGCACTGCAAGCGGCCGGCAACGGTCACGCGTGCCCAGCTCGAGGAATCCGCACTGGATCCCGGGCTCGAGCATAGCGGACTCTTCTTCGAGGGGGCGGGCTGCATGGAATGCGGCGGCACTGGATACCGGGGCCGCACCGCGA
>DASWNS010000144.1:0-1843 GCA_036399115.1 Pyrinomonadaceae bacterium
CGTCATCCTCGGTTACAGCATCGGCGGGGCGTTCATCGGCGACGGCTCGGAGTTGAACGAACGCTACTACGATGCGGAAGGCGACAACTACGACACGGACGAAAGCGTCGTCCGCACCCCGAGCGAACGCGCCTTCGCCTCGCAGGCCATCATCGGCGGCGCATACGGCTCGACCGCTTATGCCCAACCGCAGTCCACCGCCGCTCGCTCGACGGCAGGGCAGACGGACTCCGGCGATACGGAACCGCAACCGAGGCCGTCTTACAGCAGCGGCTACGACATGGCACCCGACAGCAGCAGTAGCAGCAGCAGTCTCGCTGCCAGCGAACCGCAAAAGCCCGGCCTCTTCGAACGCTTCAAGGAGACGCAGGCTTACGACAAATTGCAGGCGGAAGTGGCGACGCTCGGCAGCCGTGCCGTCGAGGAACTCTCGAAGACGGCGCAGGCCGTCGTCCTGCCCGCACTGCTCGGCAAGCTGAAAGACATGGTCGGCATAGACCTCTCGACGCAGCGCGAAGTGGCGCAACGCAGCCAACTCGAACATCAGGCGGCGGCGGCGAGCGCGAGCACCGGAGAAGAGACGCGAAAATGATTCCGGCGCATCAGGTGTGAACTGTCAGGAGCAGAGTGGGCGGGCGGCGAAAGCGGCTCGCCCATTCTTTTATTCCGTGGTTCGAGACAAAAATTTTCAACTCGAAATTCACCCTGCCGCCCGCGAGTAAACCATGACGCTTGAACCGGTAGCACAACTAACCCGCAACCCGAACGCCCCGCCGGAGACGGCGACGCGGCGTGCGGCGACCTCCCCGCCCACGCGCGTCGAGATCATCTTGAACGCTTCTGCCGGAAGCGGCGATCAGGAGGCTGCGCAGCGCACGCTCGCGGAAATCTTCGCGACTGAGAGCAATCTGGAGGCGCACGTCGCGCTCGCACGCAGCGGCGAAGAGATCGTCGCGCTCGCGCGAGAGGCCGCCGCCAACCCGGAAGTGCAGATCGTGGTTGCGGGCGGCGGCGACGGGACGGTCAACGCGGTCGCAGCAGAACTCGTCGGGACAAGCAAGACGCTCGGCGTGCTCCCGCTCGGCACGCTCAACCACTTCGCCAAAGATTTGCGCATCCCGCTCGACCTCGAAGGCGCGGCGCGCAATCTCATCGAAGGCGAGCAGGTCAAAGTCGATGTGGGCGAAGTCAACGAACGCATCTTCATCAACAATTCGAGTCTCGGCCTCTATCCTTCAATCGTGCGCCACCGCGAGAAGCAGCAGGAGCGTCTGGGGCGCGGCAAGTGGTTCGCGGCCATCTGGGCGACGCTCGAAGTCTTCCGCCGCTACCCGCTGTTCAGCGTGCGCCTGAGCGCGGACGGGCAGCAGTTTCGCCGCCGCACGCCCTTTGTCTTCATCGGCAACAACGAATACCAGATGGACACGTTCAACCTCGGCGCGCGTTCCTGTCTCGACGCGGGGCAGTTGAGTTTGCACCTGACGCGCGACATCGGACGTTGGGGGCTGGTGCGTCTCGCCTTGAGCGCGCTCCTCGGACGACTGCGTGAAGCCAGAGATTTCGACGCGCTCTGCACCAAAGAGGTCTGGATCGAGACGCGCCGCACGCGCGTGCGCGTCGCCACGGACGGCGAAGTCAACATCATGCGCTCGCCGCTCCACTACCGCGTCCGACCCGCCGCGCTCCGGGTCATTGTTCCAAGAACAGTGACGAGTGACAAGTGACAAGTTAAGGCAGAAGAAAAACTGTCTTTCAACTTGTCTTGCTTCCTGCTCGTCACTCGTCACTGTTCTCTCGTCGCTGGCATGAAACTCATCAACGACAGCAGCACTCTTAACTTGTT
>DASWNS010000145.1:0-10129 GCA_036399115.1 Pyrinomonadaceae bacterium
CGCACGTCGTAGCGCGCGAGTCCGGCGCGCCAGCAGGAGGGCTTGCCCGCGTCGAGCAGAGGGATGTGTCTGTCGTTGTCGAAAGAGAGCGGGGCATCGGGCGGGCGGCGCATGCGGTAGGTGCGCCCTGTGGGGGAGGAGACGGAGAGCGTGATCTTTTCGAGTTCGATGCGGACGACGGTGGCCGTGCGCCAGTCTTTGCGACAGCGGAGGATGAGGTGCGCGCCGAGCGGCAATGCGCCGAGCGTCGCCCGCACGGCGGCGACTTCGACAGCGGCTTCGTCTGCCGGAGATGCATCGAGGCCGCCGGAGGTGATCAGCGCGAGCGTTGCGGCTGAATCGTCCGGCGGCCTCTCGAAAATGGTGCTCACAGGTTTGTCGTCTAAACTTCGAGCGGGTCTTCAAACGGGAGGTCGGGCTGGCTCGGACTGTTGCGGCTGACGGCGTAAGCGCGCATCGCGGTCGAGAGAATCAGGACGGCGATGCCGATCCAGATGAGCGACCAGACAATCGCCGGAACGCCCGTCGCCTCCGCCATGTTCATCGCATCCGTCGGCGCGCTCGACGCGACCGACATCCACAGCACGTTCTTCAAATCGAAGACCGCGTTCAGGACGCACTGCACGGCGAGAAACCCGACGAGGAAGTTGGCCGCGCGAAGCCCCGCGTATTTCGCCGCCGCCAGCAGTCCGGCTGCGATGGAGACGCCTGCGATCACCGTGAACGGTTGGAGCGAAAGGTTAGCGAGCGGCGCGATGAAGCCGAAAACGACGGTCAGGCCGAGAATGATGGCGGCTGAACCGACCAGCACGACGCGAGCCTTAACCTTGCGGCGCACGAGCCAGAGCAGGAGCGCGCCAAAGGCGATTGTGCCAAGATAACCCGCGCTGGAGATGAAGAAACGCGAAAAGAAACCGCCCTGCGGCGACAGCGTCTCAGTCAGCCCGCTCGTGTCGATGGCGACGCTCAAACTTTGCACGGAGCTTCCGGTCAGGACGGCGGCCAGCGCATGCCCGCCTTCATGTATGAAGGTCACGAAGAGGCGGAAAGGATAAGTGAGAAAACTCGTGTAGGGAAGGAACCAGAGCGCCAGCGTGATTAACGTGGCGATGAGCAGCGTCCGCGCCTGCGGGCGCGCATCGTGTGCGATCTTCATTCTCATCATGTTCTTCATCTCAAAATCTCCGCTCCGCTTTCGGCCAAAAACTTTCTCGCCTCCGGTGAAACTCATTCTACGACGAAGGGCGCGAAAAGGTAAAAGTAAAAAGGCGACAGGCGACAGTTAAACCCGAATCCCCGGCTCCCGTAGGCACTAACTATAAACGCCCTTTGCCCTCCCGATGTTCCTGCCGTTTTTAGACGGGCTTTCCCTTTCGCGCTTCCCCCCTCGCCTTTCGCCTCTCGTAATCGCCCGACTTGCCGCCCGTCTTTCGCTCCAGCCTGACATCCGTGATCGTCATCGCCTTGTCGAGCGCCTTGCACATGTCATAGACGGTTAGAGCGGCGACCGAGGCGGCGGTCAAAGCTTCCATTTCCACGCCGGTTTCGGCGCGCGTCGCGGCCTCGGCTTCGATATAGATTCCCCTGTCCTCTATTTCCGCACGCACTTCGATGTGCGTGAGCGGCAGCGGGTGGCACAGGGGAATGAGTTCGGAGGTGCGCTTGGCGGCCATGATCCCGGCGAGCCGCGCTGTCTCTAACGGGTCGCCCTTCGGCGTGCGCTGCGCACGCACCGCCGCGAGCGTCTCCGCAGACATCTTCACGCGCGCCGAAGCGACGGCGCGCCGCACGGTCGTTTCCTTCGCGCTCGTGTCCACCATCGCCACGCGCCCCTCTCGGTCTAGGTGGGAAAGTTTATTCATCGCTTCGAGTGTTTGACGGCATGGACGATCAGAGTGTTCCCGCCGAGCAGAATCTCATCGGATTGCAACTCGGCAGACCAACGCTCGCGTCGCTTCTCTGCGGAGGTGAAGCGCGTGAGCAGGCGTATGAAGGCGACGAGCGGCCAGTAAGCCCACAGGTGCGCCTTCGGTTTGTCGCGGTAGAGCTTCCGAATTTCGAAGCCATACTTTTCGAGCGTGTAGCGAAGCTCCGCATAAGAGATCGGGTTGATGTGCAGGGCGATCTCTTCCAGTTCTCCCAACTCCGCGCGCACGCGTGCGAGGGCTTCGCGCGAGATGGGTTTGAAGTGCGAAGTGTAGCCGTGCAGCAACCACTTCACGCGCTCCTCTATGTTGAGGATGTTGGGGACTGTGACGACAAGCTCTCCCTCCGGGCGCAGCAGGCGAGCGAATTCCCGTATGGCCTGTTGCGGGTTCTCGATGTGCTCCAAGCCTTCGACGCAGGTGATGAAGTCGAAAGTCTCGTCGGCGTAAGGGAGCTTGCCGGAGAGATCGCCGCCTTTGATCTCGACATCGCGGAGGCGAAAAATCTCCGGGTAGAGATCGCAGCAGCGCACGTCGAAGCCCGCGCCGAGCAGTCGGGCGGCGAGCGCGCCTTCGCCCGCCGGAACGTCGAGCAGGAGGCCGCGTCGGGTCTGCGCACCGAGCAGGCGCGCCACCGTCTCGTGAATCGCTTCGTGCGCGAGCGGCACGGGTTCGCGTTCGTTCGCCGCCTTCTCCGTCTTATTGCTGCTGTCACCGCCGTCGCGCGTCTGTGCAGCTTCGGGCGCGATTGTTCCGCCGAAATTTTTCATGCAAAGAAACTAAACATCAAAACGTGACGGATACGCAAGAGACTGCGCACCTCTTCGCCGGAAATCATAAAACCGATCCCTCGCCCGCCCCCGTAAATCCGGCAGACGCACAGAACGAGAGAGACAGTTTTTGTGCGACGAACTTTTTTTCGTTCGATGAAACACCGAAGTGACGGCGACTGCCGAAGCTCTCTAAGCGTGCCGGTCGCCGTGCGGACGAGGTGTGTCATTCGAGGAGCCATTCCAACAGTTTGAAGCTTGAAAGGGACAAAAAATGAAGAAGATTTTTATGGCGTTGATGCTCTGTATGCTGGCCGTGGGCGTGAGCGGTTCGAACGCCTCTGCACAGGAAATGATGAAGGCCGAGATGAAGAACGGCAATCCGACCGTCGGCGGCGCGGCGATGTACAAGACAAAGAACATCGTGGAGAACGCGATGGAGTCGCCGGTTCACACGACGCTCGTGAAGGCGGTCGTGGCCGCCGGTCTGGTTGACACGCTCAAAGGCAAAGGGCCTTTCACCGTGTTTGCGCCGACCGATGACGCGTTCAACAAAGTGGGCGCAGGCACGCTCACCTTCGTGATGCAGCCTGAGAACAAGGCGACGCTCACGAAGATTCTGACCTACCACGTCGTCGCCGGACGGATGGACTCCAAAGCCATCGCGAAGGCGATCAAGAAGGGCAAAGGCCGCGCCACCTTCAAGACCGTCAGCGG
Source organism: Pyrinomonadaceae bacterium (assembly GCA_036399115.1). Taxonomy (GTDB): domain Bacteria; phylum Acidobacteriota; class Blastocatellia; order Pyrinomonadales; family Pyrinomonadaceae; genus JAIVJZ01. Next base: position 3,413 of record DASWNS010000145.1, read on the forward strand.
CGGCACGCTGACCGCGATGATGCATGGCAACGGCGTTATGCTGACCGACGAAAAAGGCGGCACGGCGATGGTGACGACTGCCGACGTGTATCAATCGAACGGCGTCATCCACGTCATCGACACGGTCGTGATGCCTAACTAACTTTCGCATCACCCTCAGCACTCCTTAGCAAAACGACAAAGGCGTCTTCGCGTTCAAAGCGAGGACGCCTTTTGTCGTGTCTGAAGTTTTGCGCCTGACTAGGCGGGCAGGCGCACGATGCGCAGGACTGTGCCTGCTTCAACCGTCGCCGCTCCGGCTTCGACTATCAGGAGGGCATCGGCGCGTGTGAAGGCCACGAAGTCGGACGAGCCGCCCCAGCGCAGAGGCTCTGCCACGAGTCGCCCCGCCGCGTCTGTAGAGAGGCGCGCGGGCAGGTAACTCGCGCGCTCGTGTGCGCCCCGCACGGCGCGTCCGAGCACGGCCTGCTCTTCCGTCAAGGCCGCTTGCTGCGCGCCCTGCATCGCGCGGATCGCTGTGCGCGCAAAGAGATTGAAAGTGACCGAGACGGAGACGGGATTGCCGGGCAGCCCGAAGACGAGCGTGCGACCGAGACGCGCAAAGACCGTCGGCTTGCCCGGACGCAAACTCACGCGCTCGAAAAATATTTCCGCGCCCAGCGCGACGAGAGCCGTCTTCGTGAAATCATAGACGCCCATCGAGACGCCGCCGGAGAGCACGAGCAGATCGGCGCACTCCGCGCTCGCGGCTATCACGCGCTGCAAAAGCTCTGCGTCGTCGCCTGCAAACGGCAGGGGTTCGGCGAGCGCGCCCGCCGCTTCCGCATAAGCGAGCAGCGAGTAGGTGTTGGAGTCGCGTATCTGGTCTTGACCGGGCTGCGCCGCTACGTCAACCAACTCCGTGCCCGTCGCCAGCACTGCGACGCGTGGGCGCGTGCCGACCTCCACCCGCGCGTAACCGAAAGAGGCGAGCGCGGCCATCGCCGCCGCATTGATCGTCTCGCCCGCACGCAGGACGATTTCGCCACGCGTGATCTCCGTCGCGCGTTTCGTGATGAACTGCGCGGGCGTCGTCGCACGCTCGATCTCGACGTGCGTGCCACCTTCCGTCTCGCGCGTCACTTCGACTTGCTGCACGCTGTCCGCGCCTGCGGGCACAGGTGCGCCCGTCATGATCCGCACGGCCTCGCCCGCGCCCAACTCTCCGCGCCAACCCGCGCCCGCCGCCGCCTCCCCGGCGATGCGCAGACGCACGGGCGCGCCCGCTCGCGCTCCTTCCGTGTCCGCCGCGCGCAACGCGTAGCCGTCCATGAGCGCGCGGTCAAACGGCGGCAGGTCTGTGTCTGCGATAACGTCTTCGGCCAGCACGCGCCCGCGCGCCGCGACGAGCGCGACGGCCTCCGTGGGCAAGCGCGCCGTCTCGGCTTCGACGATGCGAATGGCTTCGGGAACTGGAATCATAAGAGCGACGCTGGCAAAAATTTTGCCACGCCTGAGAGAGACGCGGGCAAAAGTTTTCACCCCGTTGGTTCAATCGAGGAGCCGGGTCAATCGAGCGGCTTGCGCTTGTCGTTGTCCGCGTCGAGTTTATAACCGTCGAAGAGAAAACCGCCAAACGGTTCGAGCACTTCTTCGACGAGCGCGACAACCCCTTCGGGACGCTTGCTCTTGAAGAGCGTCTCGAACGCCTCGCACAAACGCGCGGCGAACGCTGCATCCACTTCGCGCAGGCGAGCCGGAATGGCTTTGCCCCTGGCCGACCAGAGCGTGCGCGAGCGCAGGTAGAAATCGGCGACAAGTTCGTAGAGACGCGCGCCCGCCGCGACGAGTTCGGCGTCGCTGCGCGGATGGCGTAGGTCGTCAGACACGTCGGTCAGCGTGTAGCGCAGGCGTCGCATGTCCGCTTCGCTCAGGGCGGGTGGTCCTGCGGCGAGCGAGGCGGCGGCCAGTCGCTTCATAGATTGCGAGAACGCGCTCGGTTCGGGTATCTCGCGCCCCTCAAGCACCATGTTCGCCATGGCCGGAAAGCCGGTCTGCGGATCGGATTCATGCAAAAAGTAGTTCAGCGTCTCCGCATCGTTGACGAAGGTTTCGACCGGCCAGCCTCCGTGCATGAACGATTCGCGATAAGCGACGGGCAGGTGTTCATAGACGACGACGATGTCGAGATCGGAGGTGGGCGTGCCCGCGCCGCGCATCACCGAACCGGCGAGAAAGAGCACGCGCGCTCCCGCATGTCGCGTGCGGAAGATTTCCCGTGCGGCCTCGACGGGCGAAATGCGCGTTTCATTCATGGCCTCAATCGCTCTCCATCCAGATCGGAAGCCGTCTGAGCCATCGGGGGTATCTCCCGCCAGCCAGGTGCAAAAACAGGCACACCCACCGAAGTAGACCCCGAAAACACGAATGGCCTCCCCGAAGGAAGGCCAAAAGTGTTGCGAACACCACATTTAAGTGGCGGAGCCGACGGGACTCGAACCCGCGACCTCCGACGTGACAGGCCGGCGTTCTAACCAACTGAACTACGACTCCGCAAAAACTTCAAAACTCAAACTGCGGCGGGCGGTGACGCTTTCGGCAACTCATCGCTAATGGTAGGCACGGTGGGACTCGAACCCACAACCCCCGCCTTGTAAGGGCGGTCGTCTACCATTGACAGTACGTGCCTCTAGTGAAGATGCGCGAACCCCGGCATCTCACTATGATCTCGCTCACGACGCTCGCCCACCTGAGAGGCCAGCCCCGCGAACTTCCGTTCGAACTCTTCCTCACGCCCGCTTCAAAGACCGATGCTCCGGTTAAAAACAGTTTCGACGTTTGTTCTCCCGAAGCGGGATTCATCCTAAAAGATGCTTTTCACAGTGTCAAGCACCCGCCGCCATGCCCCCGGTTTCCAGACGTGCGCGGCGTCCACGCGGCGATGCCCGGCAAACTCCACTCGACCGCGCTCCGGTTCCGCTCACGCGCCGACTCGCTCATCATTTCGGAAATGCGGTAGAAAATAAAATAGAGTTCGCGCACACGGCCTCCAACCTTAGAGCATCCAGACGGGCAGCGTGGCGGCGTCGCGTTCGCCTCTCTCGTCCGGCGTCCGCTTATCGCGTTCTTCGTCCGGTGCGGCTGGCGTGGGCGTCGGCGCGTCTCGCACGGCTTCGCCGTCGTCAATGCGCTCGCGCCGTTTGAGCGGGTTGATGAGCACGGCTTCGACCTGATCGTCGAGTCTTCCGATAACGGACATCTTGCGGCTCCTTTCAGTCATCAAGGGTTTGCAGCTATATTATGGCGCACCGATTCGCCCGAATGAAGTTTAAGTCTATGTGGAAGTATCCCTCAAAGCAAAAACGCGTGTGGCAGGCCGCGCTGGCTTCTCTGCTTTTGCTCGCGCTCGCCGCCGGACAATTCAATCACACCTTCGCCGTGCAGCAATCGTCGCAGCCCGGAGCGACGCAAAGCCCGCCGAAACAGCGACCGCGCCGCGTCGGTTCAAACGCGCCGCCCGCCAGAGAGACGCCGACGCCACTGCCGCCGCAACGTTCCGCTTCCGGCGGAGAAGAAGTTGACGAAGACGACGTGGTGCGCGTCGATACGCAACTCATCTCCGTGCCCGTGACGGTGACGGATCGCGCCGGGCGTCCGCTCACGAATCTGCGCGCCGAAAATTTCGCGCTCTACGAAGACGGCCAACCACAACGCGTCGCCAACTTCATCACGACCGACGCGCCCTTTGAAGTCGCGCTCGTGCTCGACACTTCGGGTTCCACGCGCGCCGAGGTCGGCTTGATACGCCGCGCCGCCAACGCCTTCATCGACGCGCTGCGTCCCGGCGACCGCATCAGTATTCTCGCCTTCAACTCGCAGGAGGACGGCGCGACCAAACTTGCCACCGTCGAACTGCTGACGCATTTGACCGACGACCGCGCCGCGCTGCAACAGGCCATCGAGAGCCTCGGCACGAGCAACGGCACGCCCTTCTACGATGCGCTCGAACGCGTCGTCGGGGAAGTCTTTCGCGAGCCGCCGCGCGCCGGTTTGCGCGGGCGTCGCGCGCTCGTCGCCTTAACCGACGGAGTTGATTCGACGAGCGAAGCCGACTTCGCCTCGGTGCGCGCGCGCCTCGAACAGTCAGGCACGCTCGCCTACTTCATACAGGTCAACACGGAGGATTTCGTCGAGGAACGCCTGTTAAAAGATTGTCAGGACGACGGGCGTTTGAGCCTCTCGCGCGTGCAACTGCAACGCTATCGCAAAATCTTCGACCCACGCGCCGAGATCGCCGACTACACGAACTTCTGCCAAATGGGACCCTTCGAGCGCATGCAGATCAGCCGTTCGCTCTACCAACTCGCGCGCCGCGAGATGGCCGAACTCGCACGCGACTCCGGCGGCAAGACCTTCAACGCCGCAGACCTGCGCGACGCGCGCGCCGCCTTCGCACAGGTCGCCTCCGACATCGGCAAGCAGTACAGCCTCGGCTACTACTCGACTAACAAAGCGCGTGACGGACGCTTCCGCTCCATCAAAGTCGAAGTGCGCGGCCTGCAAGGCGCGCAGGTTTCCGCACGCGAAGGCTATCAGGCTCCGAAGAGTTAGAGGCAGAGTTAGACCGCCGTGCGGAACTTCCCTTAAGCTCGCGGTGTCTGATGTGGCGTAGACATGTGCCCGGCTGCATTCTTCGCCACCGAGATTGGACGACATGCATAAGCTGCTTTCGCAACTGTTAACTCGATTTGCCGCCGCCGCGCTGACCTTCGCCGTCGCGTTATGCGCCACTCTCTCCTGGCGTGCGCTTCCCGCGCCGCGTCTGCCGCCGCACACTTCCGCCGGAGCCTTCGCCGGATTAACGCAGGCCGCCGTCGAGACTCCGATGTCGCCGGAACACGCCGCAGAGGCGGTAGGTCGTTACTGGATTTTCCGGCGCGGTTTCGCCCCGACCGAACATGACATTAGACGCCCCCTCGCCATCCCCGCGCCGGACGAAAACCTGATCGCTTTCGGTTGCGTCACGCTCACCGTCTCGTTGGATGATGCACGGCGGTTGAGACTGAATGGTGACAAGGCCGGGTCGCTCCATGATCCGGCGTCACTGAATGTAAAGCTGGAGGGCATCTTTGACGAGCGGGAGGCGAACCGCGCTTACAAGCCCGGCATGGAGTATCGCACGGAGCTTCCGTCGGGCGAACGCATTGACCGGACGGTCATCATTGACGCCGCCGCCTCTTCAAGCTACGGCGAGATACTCGAACTGGTAAGTCTCCTTGAGCGGACAGGGGCGAATCCCATCGTCCTGCATACAGGCGACCGCAGGGCATATGCTTGGGAAGCAATGCCGGAGTAGATTCCACTGTTAATAAATTACATCTTATGAATCAATCAACAGCTTTTGATCGCATCGTGCTCATCGTGCTCGACAGTCTCGGCATGGGCGAGATGCCGGACGCGGCGGCGTGGGGCGATGCGGGGGCGGACACGCTCGGCCACATCTGCGCTTCGCGCGAAGTGCGGCTGCCGAACTTACAGGCGCACGGACTCGGCAACGTGCGCCCGCTCGCACACGTCCCGCCCGCTGAGAATCCGCGCGGCGCGTACGGTCGCTGCGCCCTCAGGTCGAACGGCAAGGACACGACGACGGGACATTGGGAGATGGCCGGGATCATTCTGGAAGAGGCTTTCCCCACCTACCCGCAAGGCTTCCCCACGGATGTCATCGCGCGCTTCGTCGCGGAGACGGGCGTGCCCGGCGTGCTCGGCAACTACCCGGCTTCGGGCACTGAGATCATCAAAGAACTCGGCGCGGAGCACGTCCGCACGGGCAAGCCCATCGTCTACACCTCCGCCGATTCCGTCTTTCAGATCGCCGCGCACGAAGAGGTGATCCCGGTCGAGCGTCTCTATGAAATCTGCGAGGCGGCGCGAAACATACTGCGCGGCGAACACGAAGTCGGGCGCGTCATCGCGCGTCCTTTCACGGGCGAGACGGGCGCCTTCACGCGCACCGAGAACCGGCACGACTACGCCGTCCCGCCGCCGCGCGAAAACCTCCTCGTCGCCCTCAGCGACGCCGGACTCGACGTGGTCTGCATCGGCAAGATCGCCTCCATCTACGATTCCCTCGGCGCGACCGTTGACTTGAAAGCCAAGAACAACGATCAATCCATCGACCAGACCATCCGCGCGCTCGGCGACGACACGCGCGGCCTCATCTTCACCAATCTCGTGGACTTCGACATGCTCTACGGCCACCGCCGCGACGTGGAAGGCTACGCACGCGCCCTCGAACATTTCGACGCGCGCCTCCCAGAGATCGAAGCCGCCATGCGCGAGCGCGATCTCTTCATCCTCACCGCCGACCACGGCAACGACCCCACCTATCGCGGCACAGACCACACGCGCGAATACGTCCCCCTCATCGCCTACGGCCAGCGCGCACGCAGCGGCGTCAACCTCGGCACGCGCCGCTCACTCGCGGACATGGGACAAACCATCGCCGAAAACTTCGGTCTGAGCTTAAAGGCGGGCGAAAGTTTCCTGCCGGAAATAACTCAAGTGACGAGAAGAAGTGATGAGTGATGAGTGATGAGTAAACCTCAGTCTTGAGTTGATCAGGCCGAGAGCAAGCCAGACTGACACAGATTGTAATGCAGCATCTTGAGTTTGATAGTGTTCCATAAGCCATGCCACGAACGACTAAAGATGCGGTCTATAAACCGATTCCACAGT
>DASWNS010000146.1:0-9866 GCA_036399115.1 Pyrinomonadaceae bacterium
TACTCATGCGCCCCCTCCCACAACAGCGACGTGAAGGCTTCGACGCGCTCGTCGCGTAAGTTCTGATGCTCGTACCAGGTGCCGCGCCCGTACCAGTAGAAATCGGAGAAACCACGCCCGCCGCGATAGACGGCTGACTCGGTTGATTCCGGCGGCAGTTGCTCCGTGGTGGCGAGCGCAGCGTTCAACGCTTCGAGTCCGGCGGGGAGCGGGTCAACCAGTGCGACGTGATAACGCCGCGCCGGATTCGACATCGAAAGCCGCACACGCACGCGCGCTCCCGCCCTGATGCGCCAGGTGCCGTCGGCATCACGCCGCACGTCTGCCGGATCATCTATCGCCTCGTATTTGCGTTCGACGCGGAAGCCGTAATCGGCGGCGGCGAGCGTCAGGTTCGCGGGCGCGTACTGCGTCCCGATGCGGAAGTAGAGCCGCCCCGCGCCTTCTTTGCCGATGGTCAGGTTGACGGGCTCATTGTTCGTGCGTTCGACGAGAGCGGACATCGGCAGGTTGAGTTGTTGTCGATCAACGGAGCGTCCCTTAAACGTCTGCTCGCCCGCGTAACCGCCGCCGAGCCACACGCGCGCGACGAAATCGGGCGTGGCGCGCTCGTAGGTGTTGAAGTAACGGTCGAGCGCGAGCAGGATGAAGACGTTCTCCTGCGTGTTTGACCAGCGGCCACGCTTGCGCTGCGAGAGCAGGCCGCGCACGAGTTTCGGGATGAGGTCGCTCTGCGGCTGTTGGCCGATGAGGGCTTCGAGGATCACGCCGTCGGCGCGGCGGTCGGAGTGGAGAATGGTGTACTCGCCGTCGCTGTAGGCGTCTGCGAAATGCGCCGCGCCCGCCGTCTCCGTGACGCGGTTGTTGAGGTGACGAAGGATGGCCTGCGTCTCCTGCACAGAAGCGGCATCGCCGGACAAGACCGGGAGAAGCCAGCCGAGCGATTCGATGGAAAGTTTTTCGACGCCGCCCGCCTCCGCGATGAGCCTGCGCGCACGCGCGCCATCGCGGTCTTTCATCAGCGCGCGCACGTAGAGTGCGTAAGCCCGAATCGCGCGCTTCGCTTCGATGCTGTAGTCGCGTGGAATCTTGCTCTCGATGCCGCGCAGGTAGGCTTGCGACCTGGTCAACATCTCTGCGGGCACGGCGAAGTCCTTGCTCTGCGCACGCACCAGAGCGTGCGCGACGTGGACGGAGACATAGGGGACTGAAGCGTGGCCGCGCCGCCAGAAGTCGAAGCCACCGTCTTCGTTTTGCAGCCCTTGCAGGCGTTTGAGATCGACGCTTATCGAGTCGCGCATGGCCTGCGGCGTGGGGAGGTCTTTCGCCTTGAAGGCTGTGAGCACGTCTTTGAGCGCGGCGAGGGCGAGGACGCGCGAAGCGATCTGCTCGGAGCACTCGTATGGATAGTTGACGAGATAGATGACGGCGTCCGTGAGTTCCTGCAACTGGGTCGAGGCGGTCGTCACTTCGAGGCCGCCGAAAGTCTGCACCACCCCGGACGGCGCTTTGACGGGTTGTGCAATCGCCCCTTGATCGATCACGCCGTAGGTGGCGAAGGCTTCGGTCGTGGCGGGCGTATAGACGGGGAAGGCGACGAGCGCGGCGTCGGCTTTGTTGCCTGCGGCGGCGGCGATCTGAAAGCGCGCCATACCGGGTTTGACCGCCGCGATGGGGAAGCGAACTTCCACACGGTTGTTGGCGGGAACCTGTACGCGGCGACCCGCTCCTTCCGTCAGGTCGGCGTTGGTCGAGCGCACCGCGACGGCGACGCTCATCGCCGCGTCGGTCTGATTTTGCAGGACGACCGGAAGTTCCGCGCGGTCGCCGAAGTTGAGGAAGCGCGGAGCGGAGGGGCGCGCCATGAGCGGCTGGCGGGCGGTAATGGCCGCTTCGCCCGCGCCGAATTGTCTGCCGCCCGCCGCCGAGACGGCCATGATGCGATAGCGCGTCAGGTTATCGGGCAGCTTGACCTTCACTTGAGCGCGACCGTTCGCATCGGTCGGGAGCGACGCGGCGAAGACGGCGAGGGCGTTGAAGTTCTGGCGAAGCTGGATCACTCCCGCCGGTTCGCCGACGGGCGCGAGCGTGGCCTGCGGCGGGGGCGGCGCATTGGCAGTCACTTCTACCGTCTCCGACCCCGTGGCAATTATGTACATCGCATCTCGCGCGCCGCTCGGCAAATCTTCCATTTTGTTCGATACGATGCGCGGGCTTCTCCTTGCGACTTCACGGCCACCGCCGCCTCCACCGGCAGTGCCTACACTCGTGCCTGCGGTTTCCTCCATCTGCGCTTTGACCTCTTCGGGGTCTGCCAGCTTCAGCTTCTCGCGCAGGTGATAGTCGTTCACGTCTTCGTCGCGATGCGCGTAGAAGATGCTCAACGGATCGGCGAGACTGTAAGCCGTGAGCGCGAGCACGGATTCGTCAACGACGACGACCGCCGTGTCCGTGCCTGCGACAGCACGGCCTGCGGCGTCCTTCACTTCAACCTCAACGAGCGTCTCAGCCCCCGGTTCAAGCACCGCCTCGCGCGGCGTGGCCTTCACGCTCAGACGCCGCGACGCGGGTGGAATGTCCAGATTGATCTCGCCCGAAGCGTAGGCCGGGCGTTTCGGCACATTCGCCAACTCGACGCCCGCATCGTTTACACGCGTTGCCGCGCCCACGAGATCGACCTGCACGTTGACGTTCGGCGTCATCCCGTCTTCGAGCGGGATGCGCAGCGTGTAGGAACTCTCATTCATCGTGAAGCGTTCGGTGCGGAGCAGGCCGGAACGCCTGAGCGTCAGGACGCCCTCCGCAGGGGCAAAAGGCGACTGCAAGAGAATCTCCGCCGTCTCCCCGCCCGCATAACTTTTCCGGTCGGGGATCAGTTCGACCCGCTCCTGCGCGACCTCGCGCAGCGGCGGCCTCTTCCCGCCCGCGACCCACAGCGACAACTCGCTCTCGTTCAAACGCTCGCGCTCGTCGCGCACACGCGCCGTCAGGCGATACATGCCGCCCTCCTTCGCCGGAAAACGCACGCGCACGGCCTCCGCGCCGCTCTTGATCTTCTGCTCCTGCGCCTCCTGTTCACGCGGCTGCCAGGAGCCTGCCTCGTAAACGTATTCGAGTCGCACGAGTCGTAAATTCACGTCGCGGTTCGGGAGCGCGCGCCCGTCTAGATCGGTGACGATGGCCGAGATGTCGAAGGCTTCGCCCTTCTGCACGAACGTTCGCGCCGAGCGCAGCCCGACGTAGACATCCGCCGGGTGGACGAGCAGCGTCGCCGTCGAAGCGAACGTCTGGCGGTTGACATCCTGCACGCGCGCTTGGGCTGTGACGCTCGAAGGGCGCGCCGGTTGCACCCCTTCAAAATCGATCCGCAACGTGTGCTTGCCTTCCGCGTCGGTGCGCCCTTGAAGGTGTTTTGTGTTCCGGTCGCCGCTCATCCGGTCGCTGCGCCACCAGGGATAGAACGTCCCGAACGTGTAATCGTCACGACCGGGCGGCGTGTAGCTTGTCGGCTTTGAAGAGACAGTCCAGTTGACCTCCGTGTCGGGCAAACTGCCGCCCGCGAAATAGGCTGCGGCGGTGGTTACCGTCGCGTGTGTTCCGACGAAGTGTGGGGCTTCCGAAGCGCGCGCCGTGAGTTCGAATTCGGGGCGGCGAAATTCCTGCACCTGAAATTGATGTATGTGCGCGCCGCTCCCGTCGGCGAAGGTGAAGGCGAGGTGCGCTTCGCCGAGATTCATCGTCGCGGGGAGTTGCAGTTTGAGGTTGAATCCGGCGAGGGCATTGAGTTTCACGCTGCCCTTCGTGATCTCGTTGCCCTGTGCATCTCTCAAGACGTAGTGGGCGAGTTCGCCCGCCGCCCCCTGCAACATCTCCGTGTCGCCGGTTGCGGTCAGGTCAACTTTGCGAATCCAGCCTTTGACGTTCACCTCTTCGCCGGGACGGTACAGCTTGCGGTCGTCAAAGATGTACCAGCGCAGCGTCTCGCTCGAATCGTAACGACGCCAACTGCTGCTCCTGTCGTCATAGTTATAGGAAGAGTACCGCTGTGGCAGGATCGCTATGTCGTCGCCACGCCGCGCGACGAGCAGCGTACTCTGCTGCGCCTTCGGATCGAAGGTGGCTTTGAACGGGAGGCGCGCGAGGCCGTCTGCCCCGGTCGTGCCCGTCAGGCCGTCGGGCGAGACTGTCAACTCCACTCCGGCCAGAGGCTTTCCGTCCGTAAGCGAGTTAGCCCACGCGACGAGTTCGCGTTTGTCTGCGAAAACGTCCAGCCCGATGCCGGTCGCCTGCACCCATGCTTCGGCGGAGTTCTGCCGCCCGGCGTACGCGTTCGCACGCGGCTTCCTGCCCGCAGAAGAGGCCACGACGGGTTCGACGCGGACGAAAACCTGCCCGTACCCGTTCGTCAGTGCGGGCGTGAGATCAATAGAGGTTTCGGTGAGTTCGTCCGCCTTCGCTTTGACTTCGAGCACTTCGTCGAAGACAAGTCGCCCCGGCGGCGTGTGCGCTCCATTCCGGCGCGCGCTCCCGGCCTGGTAGCGACGAAACTGCGGCCAGTCGGCGGGCGTGACTTTGTAGAGCATGACCTTGAGCTTCGGATAGTTGACGCTGTAGACCGTGAAGCCGCGCCTGCCCGCCGGATCGAGCACGGCGAAGCTCTCGCCCGTGGCGAAGAGACGCGGCGTGGCCGTAGTGATCTTGAAGGTGAAGACGTTCGTGCCCGTGAGCGTCTGCCGGAACGTGTCGGAGACGGCGCGGTCGAGCGTGACGGTGTAGACCGTGTTGCTGCGCTTCGCGCCTTCGATGAAGAGCGAGTTGTGGCGGACGCTGATCTTCGCGTCCGGCATGCCGGGCTTGATCGTGACCTGCGCCGGGCTGAATTTCGCCGCGTCGAGTTGGTTGTTGAACGTGAGGATCAACTGGTCGAAGGGCGAGCATCTTTGCCTGTAGCCGCAAAAGGCTTCGGTGACGCGCAGCGCGCCGTAAGTCTTAAAGGCGAAACTCTGCTCTTTGAGGGTCGTGCGCGCGCCTTCGGCGGAGGGCGTGCCCGGCGGGACGACGATCCTGATGTTGGTGTCAGGTGGAAGCGCGTTTTTCGTCGCTCCGTCCGCGCTCACGGCACGGACGGCGAGCCAGCGTCCCGCCTGCGCCTGTTTGCTGAAATAACTGACGGACGGATCAGCGGCGATCTCTTCCTGCGTCGCAAGGCGCAGGCGCGCGCCCGTGGCGACGGGTTGCAGCCTGAGCCGTTCGAGCACGCGTGCCGCATCAATGTTCTGGTCGAACTCAAGGAACATCAGCGAATCGCGCGGTTCGCTTGGGCCGCCGGGGTGAGAATTTTTCAGCGTCGGGGGCGGCGTGGCAAAACTAAAAGTCTCGGCTACCGCGAGCGCGTTGCCGAGCGCGGACTTCGTTCCGGCGGGAACGGTGACGGTGTAGTTGGTCGCCATCGGCAGCCTGCCGCCTTCAACTTTGGGCTGGAAGATGAGTGTCTGCGTGCCGAGCCAACGCCAGACGCCCTCCGGTTGGGGCTTCATCCTGACGGGGACGCTCGCCGCCGTCTCCTCCTGCGATGAGGCCGCGACCATCGGTTGTGAAAACGTGATGCTGAACGCGGGAGCCAAAGCGACTTCGCCTTCCGGCGCGAAGCGCAGAACTTCGAGCGGCGCGCGTGTATGCGTGGGGACGGGCGGCGCGTTCGGGGCGGGCGGGGCGAATGCTGCCTGAATGGTTTCGCCTGCGCGGGGCGGCGGCAACGAACGCTCGCGGAGTTTGAAATCCTGCGTGTCGTTCGCCTCCGGTGTGAGGTTGGGCAGGCGGTCGAGCAGTTTTTTTGTCTCGGCTGCGGACAACAACTCGGCGGGCGCGAGCGTCTCGGGCGCGGGGCGTTCAACCTGTTCCCTGCCTTCGCTCAGGCGGAAACGCAGGCCGTTTTGCGTCGCGGCCTCCACCGTCTCCTGCCCGCCCCGCGTAGCGGCGACGCCTGCAGGCGGCGGGGCAAGGAGCGTGAAAATGATCGTCAATGCCAACAGGCGTGTGGGGGCGTGCTTGATTTTCATGCGAGTTAATTGCCTCTGTTTGATCGGCTAGATTGATCGTCGTGTGCGATTGGGAGCAACCGTTGAACGCGTAGACAGCAGGGTTCTTGCGCGATGCGCGGCGAACCGCGCCGGACGACTGGCCGCGTGCGAGACGCCGCGCCGGTCTAGGTCGCTCCGACCGGAGGTGCCTGCGTAAGCTATCAGATGGAGATGTGCGCCGTCTGCGGGCGCGTCTTTCAGTCGCGTCAGATATGAAGGGCTTCCGGTTGAAGAGGTTGTCAGGCCATAGAGAGATTTTCTGAAAGCGCGTCGGCTGCATGCCGGTGGCCGAACCCGCGCCCGCGCCGGAATGCTGAAAGAAGAGATAGAACTGAATGTTCTCCCCCTGCGGTCTGCACGAACCCGACGGCGCAATCCTATATTACCGCCAGGGCGGGCAGGGAATGAAACTCACGCCACACTGAATTCTCTCAAAACCACTTCGACACCTGAGTAAAAGATGTCCGGCAGAGGACGGCGCGGCGCATGAACCTCGAATCATTTCGAACGAGGTGAGACGGGCAGACGCGTCTGGCCGGAGCGCAGCCCGGCGCGCGTGCGCGAAGTGCGCGCCACCCCGCACACTCTGTGCGGCACGGGTGCGTAAACGTACAGACGGCCTGTGCATGGGCTTCGTATAGTCTGTTTTCCCTTATGTGTAATCTTTAAAGGAGATGCGGGTTAGCTGTCGCCGACCGGCATCGTGTTGCGTCTTGAATCGCGGGTTCTGATGCCCGGCTTTTACGCTCCTGAGCGCGGAACCGTGCCTGCGGGTTTAAGGCACACGCGCTGCCGCACCGGCGCAGATAACCGTGAAGTGAGGCTTTACGATGGAAGCACATTCAACCGAACGAATCACCGTGAGAGATTTCAGGCAACTACTCGAATCCGGACGCCACCCGAAATTGAACTGCCCGGCTTGCGGGCAGTCGTGGCTCATCGTCGGCGTCCGGCGGCACGAGACGCATGCGTGCAAGGCGTGCGGCCACAGGTTTCACCTCACAGCCTCTTTGCGTGAGGGTGCGGGAGAGGGCAAATGAGACTCAAACCATTAGGGCAACAAGTGGTCGTCGTGTTCGGCGCATCGAGCGGCATCGGGCGGGAGGCTGCCCTTCGATTCGCCGGACACGGGGCGAAGGTCGTGGTTGCGGCGCGAGGTGAGAAGGGGCTTGCCTCTCTGGTCGGCGAGATACGACAAAGCGGGGGCGAGGCGGTCGCCGTGCAGGCCGAGGCGTCAGACTTTGAACAGGTCAAGCGCGTGGCGGACGTGGCCGTCGAAAGGTACGGCAGGCTCGACACGTGGGTGCATTCGGCGGCGGTCGCCCTCTACGCGCCGTTCGAGCAGACGACCCCGGCGGAGTGGAGGCGCGTCGTAGACGTGAACCTCAACGGGCAGGCTTACGGCGCATGGGCTGCGCTCCCGCACCTGCGGCGCGAGGGGCGCGGCGCGCTCATCCACATCTCTTCGGTCGAGGCGCTGCGCGCGCTTCCACTGCACAGCGCGTATGCGGCATCGAAGCACGGCATCAAGGCTTTCACCGAAGCTCTGCGCGTCGAGTTGCAGCACGACCGGGCGCAGGTCAGCGTCACGAACATCATGCCCGCTTCAATCAACACGCCGCTCTTCAACAAGGCGCGCACCAAGATCGGCTACAAGCCGATGGGACTGCCGCCCATCTACACGCCCGCGATTGTCGCCAAAGCGATTCTCCACGCGGCGCAAAATCCGGTGCGCGAAATGATCTGCGGTGGCTCCGGCTGGATGATCAAGACGGGCGAGCAACTCGCCCCGCATTTGATGGATAAGGTGCTCAGGCACGCCGGTTTCGAGTGGCAGCGGACGAACGAGCCGAAATCCGAAAACGAGCCGGACAATCTCTTTCATCCGGTCGAAGGTGATGACCGCGTAAGCGGCGACTTCACTTACCAAACGATGCCGAAGAGCATCTGGACGTGGTGGGAACGCCACCCCTCTGCGGGCAATCTCATCGCGGGGGCTGCGCTCGGTGCTTTAGCTTTGACGGCGGCGCGCCGCTTCGGTAGCGCGGATGGCGGCAGTCGTGCGCGCAGTAGTGCCGACTCACGCGCTGCGGCGGCCTCTTCGACAGCGGGCGGATAAAACGTCTGAGCGGTGCTTCTGACGATGCCTTGATCGTTCACCTGCGACTTGCGGCGTGGTAGCGGAGATGGTGTCGCCGGTGGGGAACAGGGTAGAGATAAAGCAGGGTAGAGATAAAGGATGAGTCTGAACCGTCCGCGTGACTTCATCCTCGACGCTTAACGGATCGAGCAGACGGTGGTGATGAAATGCAGATAACTGAAGTGCCTGGCAAGCTGTACGTGATCGGCGGGAAGGTGGACAGGGAAGGCGACCGCACGATCCTCAGGAAGTTCGTGCGCGATGCCGGAGGGGCGGAGGCGCGCATCGTCGTGATGACGGTGGCGACCGACGAGCCGCAGGAGTCCGGCGACGACTACCGGAGAGCCTTTCAAGGACTGGGCGTGAGCGACATCCGGGTCGTTGATGTCTCGCATCGAAAAGATGCCTTCGAGCCGGAGAGCCTCCGCACCATCGAGCGCGCCACAGCCGTCTTCTTCACCGGCGGCGATCAACTCCACGTGACGAGTTTGATCGGCGGCACGCCGATGCAGGAGGTGCTCTACCGCCGTCACCGGGAGGGGTTCGTCCTCGGCGGCACGAGCGCGGGCGCGACCATGATGTCCAACACCATGATCATCCGTGGCGACTCGAACCGCAATCCACGCTTCGGCGCAATAGACATCGCTCCCGGCATGGACTTCGTGCCCAACACCATCATCGATACGCATTTCTCACAGCGCGGTCGGCTCGGTCGTCTGCTGACGGCAGTAGCACACTACCCGCAAGACCTCGGATTGGGCATTGACGAAAACACTGCGTTGGTCGTCTCCGGTCTACAGTTCGAAGTGATCGGGGAGAACTCCGTCACGGTGGCGGACGGCGGAGGCATGACCTACACGACGCTGCCCGACATCGAACCCAATGAGAGCCTTTCGCTGCACGGCGTAAAGATACACGTGCTGGCGGCGGGTCAGGGGTTCGACCTGTCGGAGCGTATGCCAATCGGGGAACTACCCGAACAGTCGCCGGAGAAGTCGAGGTCAACAACCGCTTCCGCAGTGGGCAAGTCTGCGGCACGAATGAAAATCGAGAGCGTGCGCACGCTCGCCGGGGCGAACGTCTATAGCCACCGCCCCGTCCTCGTCATGAGGCTCGACCTCGGGGAGTTGAACGAGAAAGAGAGTTACGAAATCCCCGGCTTCATTGATCGTCTGCTCGCGGGGCTGCCCGGCCTGCGTACACATCATTGCAGCAAAGGCAGGCCGGGCGGATTTGTCGAACGTCTCCACGAGGGCACTTACTTCGGCCACACGGTCGAACACGTCGCGCTCGAACTGGCGTCGCTCGCGGGGTGCAGCGCGACCCACGGAAAGACACGCTACGCGGGGGAGCGCGGCATCTACAACGTCGTCATCGAGTACTGCGCCGAGCAGGCCACGCGCTATCTTTTGGAGACAGCCGTGGAGTTCGTCGAGGCGTTGATCGCGGGCGAAGAGTTTCCCGTGCAAGAGAGAATTGAAGAGGCGAAGCGGACTATGGCGGACACGGAGTTGGGGCCTTCGACCCGCGCCATCGTCGAGGCCGCCGAACGACGCGGCATTCCCTGGATTCGTGAGAATGAAGCGAGCCTCATCCAACTCGGCCACGGGAAGAACCTCAGGCTCATTCAGGCGGCCATGACGGAC
>DASWNS010000147.1:0-6535 GCA_036399115.1 Pyrinomonadaceae bacterium
CCAACTTCGCGCGGTGCTCGTCCGTCAGGTCGCCCGCGTTGCCGTCGGTGATGAGCGTCAACCTGTCCGTCCACGTCAAGAGTCCGAGCGTGAAGCCGACCCCGTTCTTGCCGTGCGAGACGACGGCAATGCGTTTGCCCGTCGCTTCAAAGCCGTCGCAGTCCGGGCAGTGATGTACGGAGACGCCGTAGAACTCGCGGAAGCCCGGACACTCCGGCATGAAATCGCGCAAGCCCGTGGCGAGCAGGATGCGGCGCGTGTCGAACGATTGACCCACGATCTTTTCGTCGCCCGTCTGGACGCGAAAACATTCTTTGCCGAGGCGTTCGATCTTCGTGACGCAGCCTTCGACGATCAAACCGCCGTGCTGCGTTACCTCTTCGCGCCCGCGCGCCAGCAGTTCGACGGGCTGGATGCCGTGATGGCCGAGGAAGCCGTGAACGCCGTGCGAGTAGATGTTGCGCGGGCTGTTGTGATGAAAGGTGAGCACGCGCCTGCGATAACGCGCGAGAAAGAGCGCAGCCGAGAGTCCCGCAGGTCCCGCGCCGATTACGATGCAATCGTAGAGTTGTTCCGCCATGCCGTTTGAGTGGCGCAAACTACGCACACGCGTCTGCGCCTCGCCCCCTTGTTTTGCACTTGAAAATGTATCTTCCGGTTCTTAGTCGAAGTCAAACACGGCGACGGGGGGCGCGTCAACGCGGCGTCGTGCGGCGACCTTCGCGGCAGCACGCGCGACTAGAGCGCGTGAGCAGTGAGCGTGGCGAGGCAGAAATCGCCGACAACGTTGCGCTCGATGTAGTAGAGCTGCCTTTCGAGGGGCAGGTGCCGGAAGTCTCTGATGCGCCCGCGACAGATGGCCGAGCCGCAGGCGCAATCCATCTCCCAACCGTCCTCGGCCATCGAGGTCGAATAGTCGAACGTCAGTTCGTCGCCCGCTTCGACCTGTGTGAGCGCGACGATTTCGGTCGCGTGGCGGACGCCCGTGTTCGGGTCGCAGGAATGGTTGAGATAGAGCGAGGGCGGAGAGGGAAGGACGTAGGCGTCCGCCGCGACCTGCACGTAGTTTCCCTCCTGTTCGGGGAAGCGCACGGTGCCTGCATAAGTGACGAACTCCGCCGCGTCCGCCGTGAAGGAGAGGACGAACTCGTCTGCGCGGAGACGGCGCGCGGTGAAGACTCCGGTTCCGCTGATGCGCGACGGCGCGAGATAGACATGATCCATATAACTGCTATCGCTCCGGCTCGCGCGTCGGAATTAGGATGCGCGCCGCTGGTCAAACTGCACCGGGCTGGTGCTAAACTTGCAGCCTCAGGATATAAACCATTAACTCGCGTCGTCTGTCCTGCTACGTACAGACGACGCGCCGGGGCGATGCGAGGGAGTTGGCGAGAAGTGACGAAACATAGTGCGGCAAGGCTCGTGTTATCGCTCGGCGCGCTTGCGCTGCTCGTCTGCGCGCTCTACGGATTCGCGCTAAAGAGGCCGGACATGCAAGCACCCGACACGAACACTTCCGACGCCGGAGAGGCACTCCCTGCGCGCCGCACACTCGCGATGGCGCATCGCGGCGGCGCGGGACTCTGGCCGGAGAACACTGCTTACGCCTTCGCTCAATCCGTCGCGCTCGGCGTGGACGTGTTGGAGATGGACCTGCACGGCACAGCCGACGGCGCGCTCGTCGTCATCCACGATGCGACGGTTGAACGCACGACGAACGGCGCAGGGCGCGTCAACAACTTGACGCTCGCCGCGCTGAAAAAACTGGATGCGGGTTATCGCTGGACGAACGACGGCGGGCGCACGTTTCCCTTCAGGGGCAAAGGGATCACCGTGCCGACGCTGCTCGAAGTGCTCGACGAATTTCCGCGTGCGCGTCTGAATATAGACATCAAACAGGCGCAGCCCTCGCTCGTCAAATCCTTTTGCCGGACGCTCGGCGAACGTGGCGCGAAGGGCAGAGTGACGGTCGCTTCCTTCAATTCCGGGACGCTCGAAGAGTTCCGGCGCGAGTGTCCGGAAGTGAGCACGTCGGCTGGCATGGATGAGGTTATCGCGCTGGCGTCTGCCTTGCAGTCCGGACGGCGCATTGAGTTGGGCAAGTCGCACCCGCGCCTCCTGCAAGTGCCGGAGAGCGCGTTCGGGCGCGGGTGGCTGACGCCGGAACTCGTCGCAGAGGCGCATCGCGCAGGGCTGGAAGTGCACGTCTGGACGGTCAACGAAGAGGCCGGGATGCGTCGGCTGATCGCGCTCGGCGTGGACGGCATCATGACGGACTACCCGGACAAACTAGTCGCGCTGTTGAAGCAGGCGGCAGGGCATTGAGTTGAATTTCATACCGGGTTGAGTTTCGAGACGGACGCGGGCGGGGTGAAACTGATGGAGAAAAGAGTGCTGGGAAGAACGGGCATGCACGTGAGCGTGCTCGGCTTCGGCGGTTCGGAGATCGGCTACGGGCAGGCCGCCGTCGAGACGGTCGAGCGTCTGCTCGGCGACGCGCTCGATGCCGGACTCAACGTGATCGACACGGCGGAGTGCTACGTCACGAGCGAGGAGTTGATTGGTCGCGCCGTCTCTCACCGCCGCGCCGATTATTACCTCTTCACGAAGTGCGGCCACGCCGCCGGGATCAATCTCCCCGACTGGGACGCGCGCCTTCTGGAGCAGAGCATCGAACGCAGCCTCAGGCGTCTGCGCACGGATCACGTAGACCTGTTGCAACTGCACAGTTGCTCGGACGAGGTGTTGCGGCAGGGCGACGTGATCGAAGTTCTGCAACGCGCACGCGAGGCCGGACGGACGCGCTACATAGGCTATAGCGGCGACGGCCTCGCCGCGCTGCACGCGGTTGAATGCGGCGCGTTCGACACGTTGCAAACCTCCGTCAACATCGCAGATCAGGCCGCGCTCGAAGTCACCCTGCCGAATGCGCGCGCACACGGCCTCGGCGTCATCGCCAAACGCCCCCTCGCAAACGCCGTCTGGAAACACACGGAGCGTCCGGGCGACCCCTACGTCCAACCCTACTGGGATCGCCTGCAAAAACTCGACTACCAATTTTTACGCGGCGACATGGCGGAAGCAGTGGCGACGGCCTTGCGTTTTACTCTGAGCGTGCCCGGCGTGCATACCGCAATCGTCGGGACGGAGAAGCCGGAGCGTTGGCGGCAGAATGCTGCGATGCTCTCGGCGGGTGCGCTCGACGCCGCACAGTTCGATGCGATTCTCACTCGCTGGGCGGAGCGCGCGGAAGCGGATTGGGAGGGAGAAGTTTGAGCCGCACGCCGCGTTGTGCAGTCGGGCGCGTTTCGGTGTAGTCTGTCGTTTAGATCAGCGTTAAGCCATCCTGTCGGAGATATTGATGCAAGAGCCAAACGTGAACGGAAGCGGGGACGCAGCGCCGGAGCACGCGCCTCGCTGGGGTAAAGTCATAGACCAAACGCGCTGCATCGGTTGCCACGCCTGCACGACCGCCTGCAAGTCAGAGAACCTCGTGCCGCTCTCCGTGACGCGCACGTACGTGAAGCACGTGGATGTCGGCGAGTATCCGCAGACGCGGCGGGCGCATCAGGTGACGCGCTGCAACCAGTGTACGCACGCGCCCTGCGCGACGGCCTGCCCCACCACCGCGATGTTCAAACGCCCTGACGGCATCGTCGATTTCGATAAATCCATCTGCATCGGCTGCAAGGCTTGCATGGCCGCCTGCCCCTACGATGCGATCTTCATCAACCCCGAAGACCACTCGGCGGAGAAGTGCAACTTCTGCGCGCATCGCATCGACATGGGACTCGAACCGGCCTGCGTCGTCGTCTGCCCGGTCGAAGCCATCCTCGTCGGCGACATGCACGACGCGGGTTCCAAAGTCGCGCGCATCGTCAACCGCGACCCGGTGAACGTCAGGCGACCGGAGAAGGAGACGCTGCCCAAACTTTTCTACAAGGGCGCGCATCAGGCCACGCTCGACCCGCTCGCCGCGCGTCGCCCCGACGGCGAACTCTTCATGTGGAGCGAGCAGCGCACGGGCAGAGACTTCGTCGTCTCCGGCCATCCCGATTACAACAACACTTCCGCCGCCGCACTGCTCTCCTACGATGTGGCGCACACGATCCCCTGGGATTGGCGCGTCAGCCTCTACACCTGGACGAAGGGCATCGCGGCGGGCGCGTATCTCGTGCCGCTCCTGCTCGTCGTGCTCGGCTTCATCGGAACGGGCAGCCCGCTCTGGCTCTGGGTCGCGCCCGTGGTCGCGGGCGCGTTTCTAGCCTTCACAGGTCTGCTGCTCATCTGGGACCTGGAACACCCCGAACGCTTCTACCTGATCTTCACGCGACCGCAATGGCGCAGTTGGCTCGTCAAAGGCGCGTTCATCATCGCGGGTTATTCGCTCGTCCTCGCCCTGCACTTCGCCGCGAGTCTCTTCGGCGCGACGACGCCGCAACGCTTCCTGATGATCGCAGGACTGCCGCTCGCATCCCTGACCGCCATCTACACGGCCTATCTCTTCGCGCAGGCGAAGGCGCGCGACATGTGGCAGAACCCCCTGCTGCCGCCGCACCTCTTCGTACAGTCGTTGCTCGTCGGCGCGGGCGCGCTCCTGCCGTTCGCCGCCTGGCTCGAACGCGGAGCGGTCGCGCCGCTTTCGTGGTCGCTCGGTGTGTTGAGTCTCATACACCTGCTCTGCATCTGGGGCGAGACGAGCGTGACGCACCCGACGGCGCACGCGCACCTCGCCGTCACGGAGATGACGCGCGGGCGTTATCGCACTTTCTTCTGGACGGGCATCGTCCTGACGCTGCTCGGCGGCCTCGCGCCGTGGTTCGGCCTCGCCTCCGTGCCCTTCGCGCTCGCCGGACTGCTCCTGTTCGAGCACGCCTACGTGCAGGCCGGGCAATCCGTCCCGCTGGCCTGAGACGGAGGCAGGCACGAATTGAAGATCACGTGTGGATTGATGTAGCACCCGCCGCCGCGACACGAAACGATTGCCTCGCGCGCAGGCTCTGGCATTAAACCGGATGGAGAAGATGATGGCGACCAAACGTTTCCGCGCGCTGCTCGAAAAACATGAGAACAGTGAAGCCACCGGCATCACCATTCCCTTCGACGTGCAGCAGACCTACGGCACGCGCGCACGCGTCCCCGTGCGCGGCACGATCAACGGCTTCCCCTATCGCGGCACGATCTTCCCCGTGGGCGGCAAATACATCTTCGTCGTCAACCGTGAACTCCGCACGAACGCCAACGCCAAAGGCGGCGAGATGATCAGCGTCACGATGGAACGCGACGACGAGCCGCGCCTCATCACCCCGCCCGCCGACCTCGCACGCGCCCTCAAAGCCGCCCCCGCCGCGCAGGCCGCCTGGGACAAACTCAGCTCCACGCACCGGAAGGAACACGCCCGCGCCGTCGAAGACGCCAAACGCCCCGAAACGCGCGTCCGTCGCATCGAGAAGGCAATCGCTCAACTCGTCGAAGGGAAAAAGCCGTAACACCGTAACACCGTTTATCAGTTAGAGGGAGCATCTGCGTTAAAGTGGATCGTGAATGAAGTTGAACTTATGAAACTGAGTGAATTGAATCAGAGGGTGAGCGCGGCGCGCAGGGAGACGGAGGCGCGCGGGGAGACGTTTTATCCGGGGGCGAGCCGGGTGCATCTGGCGGCGTTTCCGCCGAAGGAGCGTTGGGACGATTGGGTGGAACTGGATTCGCGCGCGTGGCCGGAGCGCAAGGAGCGTCGCTACATGCTCGTGCCGACGACCTGTTTCAACTGCGAGTCGGCGTGTGGCCTGTTGGCTTACGTTGACCGCGAGAGCTTGCAGGTGCAGAAGTTTGAGGGCAACCCGGAACATCCCGGTTCGCGCGGGCGCAACTGCGCGAAGGGTCCTGCGACGCTCAATCAGATCACCGATCCTGATCGCATACTCTACCCTTTGAAGCGCGTTGGTGCGCGCGGCGAGGGTAAGTGGGAGCGCGTCAGTTGGGACGAGGCTCTGGATGCCATCGCGGCGCGCATCCGCAAGGCGATTATCGAGCGGCGGCACAACGAGGTGATGTATCACGTCGGGCGTCCGGGCGAGGACGGCTTCACCGAACGCATTCTCGCGGCGTGGGGCGTGGACGGGCACAACTCGCACACGAACGTCTGTTCATCTTCGAGCCGCGCCGGTTATCAATACTGGATGGGGCTGGACAGGCCGAGTCCGGATCACGCGAACGCGAAGGTCATCTTCCTGATCAGTTCGCACCTCGAAGCGGGACATTATTTCAACCCGCACGCGCAACGCGTCATCGAGGCGAAGGCGGAGGGCGCGAAGCTCATCGTCTTCGACACGCGTTTGTCGAACACGGCGACGCATGCGGACTATTTCGTCTCGCCCTATCCCGGCTCCGAAGCCGCCATCGTGCTCTCGATTGCGAATTACCTGATTACGAACAATCTCTATAACGCGGAGTACGTGCGCCGCTGGTGGAACTGGGAAGAGTTCATGGCGGTGGAGCATCCGGAGCGGGAGACGAACTTCGAGAATTTTCAGAC
>DASWNS010000148.1:0-2393 GCA_036399115.1 Pyrinomonadaceae bacterium
GGGCGCGTCGTTTCTCTTCTACGGGAGCATCACACTGATCGTCGAAGCGCGCCTCGCCGTCGCTTCTCTGCGCATCGAGATGGATTTCACCTGGCGACTCGGCAAGCACTACGCGCCCGCCGAACTCGCCGCGCGACACAACAGTCCGCACTATCGCCTGCGCGTCAAACCACGACCATGAACGAACGCCTTAAGCCTTCATATCTCGCGCTCTTCGAGACGGGCGAACTCCGCGCCCGCGTCGAGGCTCTGGAGTCTCTGCTCGCGCGCTGCACCGTCTGCCCGCGCGATTGCTTCAACAACCGTCTGGAGGATGAGATCGCCGCCTGCTATTCGGGACGGCTCCCCATCGTCTCTTCCTACACCGCGCACTTCGGCGAAGAACCCGCGCTCACGGGCACGCGCGGCGCAGGCAACATCTTCTTCGGCAACTGCAACCTGCGCTGCGTCTATTGCCAGAACTATCAAATCTCGCAGACGCACCGCGAGCAACTCAAGAACGAGGTCACGCACGAACGGCTCGCCGGGATGATGCTCGAACTACAAACGCGCGGCTGCCACAACATCAACTTCGTCTCGCCCACGCACTTCGCCCCGCAGTTGGCGCGCGCCGTCCTCATCGCCGCCGGGCAGGGCTTGCGCCTCCCCATCGTCTACAACACGAACGCTTACGACTCGGTCGAAGTGCTGCGACTGCTGGACGGCATCGTTGACGTGTATCTGCCCGATCTCAAGTATGCGGACTCCGCAGACGGCTACGCTTACTCCAAAGTTCGAGACTACACGGAGCACGCGCGCCGCGCCGTCGCGGAGATGTTTCGCCAGACGGGCGACGAGTTGATCTTCGACGAAGAAGCAGGCTTGCTCAAACGCGGCCTCGTCATCCGCCTGCTCGTCTTGCCGAACGATCTCGCGGGCATCCGCGAAACGCTCGGTTGGATCAGGGACGCGCTCAGCCCGCGCGTCGCCGTCTCGCTGATGGCGCAATACTACGCGACGAACCGCGCCGCCACCGACGAACGCTACACGCTGCTCTCGCGTCGCATCACCGAAAACGAATGGCTGCGCGCCGTCTCCGCCCTCGAAGAACTCGGCATGGAAGAGGGCTGGATGCAGGAGTACGACGGCGCATCGCACTACTATCGCCCCGACTTTACCGACAGCGAGACGCCCTTCAAAGACATCAGAGATTTCAGGACAGCGACGAAAGAACAGTGACGAGTGACAAGTGACGAGTTGGAACAAGTGACGAATGACGAACGACAAGTGACGGGTTAGTAAACGGACGCATGACAAGCTCTTTTATCTCTGCCGCCTTCTTCGACAACACAGCCCCCGGCACGGCTGGCTGGGTCGTCCTCGCCGTGTGGTTCGTCCTGTTCGTTCTTGTCCTCAATACGATCATCTTCTTTCTGCGTCGTCTCTTCCGACGCTGGCACGGCAGAGTTGAGCAGGCTCCGCAGCCGACTGACCGGGAGGGAATGACATGAGCGCTTCAACGGCGTCGTTAGCTTACCTTCACGGCCTTGAGGCGATAATTATTGTTTGCGTCGTCGGGCTGCTCGGTGGCGTGCTCTTTGCAGTTATTCTCGCTTTCATTCTCAGGAGCTTTTTACATCGCAGGCAGTTGACGACGCCGGAGGTGAACCGGCGGGAACGGAATATTTGATGAGTAGCACAAAGACAATCGCCGGGGTCGGCACGATTGCGCCCGATTTTATCCTGCACGACACGGAGGGCGCGGAATGGCAGATGTCTGCGCAGCGCGGGCGCGTCGTCGTGCTCCTGTTTTATCCGGGCGACGAGACGCCCGTGTGCACGAAGCAACTCTGCTCCGTGCGCGACAACTGGGAGAGCTACGCCGCGACGGGCGCGGAGGTCGTCGGCATCTCGACCGATACGGTCGAATCGCACCAGAAATTCACGGAGCATCACAACCTGCCCCTGCGCCTTCTGGCCGACACGGACGGGAAAGTGCACAAGGCTTACAACGCGAGTTCGTGGTTTCCCGGTCGGTCGGCGCGCGCGGTCTTCGTCGTCGATGCCAAAGGCATCATTCGTTATCGCAAGGTCGAAACCGTCTCGCTCTTTCGCCCGCGCGACGAGGAGATCATCGAGGCGATTCGCGCCGCGCAGCAGCAGCAACAGCAGTCCTGAGCGGCGGCAGCAGTCTTGAGCGGCGGCGCGGACTGTCGCGCGCACGCGCATCTATCATCATTGATTCATTGCTTGAAGGAGAATTTGAATATGGCTGACAACATCAAGTGTGCACATTGCGGGGAGCGTCGTCCCGCGCTCGGCTACCCGCCGTTTCCGAACGAGATCGGGCAGCGAGTGGGCGCGGAAATCTGCCAACCCTGCTGGCAGGACTGGCTCAAAAAACAGAGCCAGAT
>DASWNS010000149.1:0-11185 GCA_036399115.1 Pyrinomonadaceae bacterium
CGTGCCGTAGATAAAAGGGAGCGCGCCGAATTCGCCCTGAATCGGGTCCCAAGAGCGCCCGGTCAAAAACGAGAAGCCGAACGCTTCGAGCGAGAGCCGCGCGTTCGAGATCATCGAGACGAACATCGCGCCGACGATGATGACGAGCAGCAGCGCACAGCAGAAGAGCAGGCCGCGAAAGAGCGCATCGCCCGTGTTGCCCGTGGGCGACAGAGCGCGCCGCCAGTTCCACGCGCGAAAGCGTGCGCCGTAGGCGGAAGCGGGCGTCGGCAATGTCGGCTGCAAGTTACTCATAAATTGAATGATGAAAGATGAACGCGGAAGGGTGAATAGAAAACAGAATTCAGAATACAGGAGTCGGCATGAAGACCCCCGCAGGTTTTATTCTGACTTCTGTTGTCTGAATCCTGACTCCTGCTTCTCCTTCATCGTTCCTCGTTCCTACTTCATCGTCTAGCTCCTGAGCGGTTTGCCTCCCGATGTGATCGAGTTTATTTTGGCGGCGGCGCGCTCGACGATCTGCGGGGGCAGCGGCGCGTACTGCAAATCTTTGGCGAATCGTTCGCCGTCGTGGATGCCCCACCAGAGAAAGTCTACGAGCGCCTTGCCCTTCGCTGCGTCCTTCTGGTCTTTGTAGGCGAGGATGTAGGTGTAGCTCGAAATCGGGTAGGCGCTCGCGCCCGCCGTGTTGGTGATCGAGACGCGCAGGTCTTCGGGCGTGGCTGGCAAACTCTCTGCGGCGGCGGCGGTCACAGCGTCCAGACTCGGTTCGACGAAATTACCGGAACTGTTTTTGATAAGCGCGACGGGCAGTCTGTTCGGCGCGGCGTAGGCGAGTTCGACGTAGCCGATGGTGTTCGGCGTCTGCTTCACCTGTCCCGTCACGCCCTCGTTGCCCTTGCCGCCCAAGCCCACAGGCCAGTTCGGCGAAGTGCCCGAGCCGACCTTCTCTTTCCATTCGGGGCTGACCTTCGAGAGATAGTCCGTGAAGACTGCGGAAGTGCCGCTGCCGTCCGAACGGTGGACGACGGTGAGGTCCACCGCCGGAAGTTGGACGCCCGGATTGTCGGCCTTGATGCGCGCGTCGTCCCAACGCTTGATCTTGCCGAGGAAGATGTCCGCGATCACTTCGGGCGAGAAGCGCAGCGGCTCTGCGATGCCCTGCAAGTTGTAGGTGATGACGACTGCGCCGAGCACGGTCGGGATGTGGAGCAGTTCGCCGGGCGCGCTCCGCAAGTCCTCGTCCTTCATCGGTGCGTCGGATGCGCCGAAGTCTATGGTCTGCTCCTTGATCTGCTTGATGCCCCCGCCCGACCCGATGGACTGGTAATCGATTCTCACGTTCGCGTTGAGCTTGCCGTATTCGCTCAGCCATTTTTGATAGAGCGGATTCGGGAAGGTCGCGCCTGCGCCTTGCAGGCGGATCGTGCCGCCCGCCGCGCCTCCCGTCCCGCCCCGCTGGCCGCTGCACCCGAAGGCGAGCGTGGTGAAAGTGATGAGCAGCAGGGCGAGCGTCGCGCGTAAAAGTCTCGGCTGAGGCAGCATGAATGGTGTCTCCTGTCGGTGTGCTGGTCTTAACATGACAGCCTAGCGTAGACCGGCGATGTTAAATCCGCCTGAACAGAATGATAAAGATTTGTTAACACTGAAGCTGACGGGGAGCACCGGAAGGCGCGCTCCGTCAGTCGAGTGAACTGCGACGGGGCGGGGTCTGTTCTTCGACGTTTCCAGGCAGGCGGGGCGGGACAGACTCTTCCGAGAGGAGGCGGTAGCCGACGTTAATCATCGTCTCGATCCTGATTCCGAACGGGGCGAGCTTGTGGCGGAGGCGATAGATGTGAACGTGCAGGCTTTCGGCGTTGTACGGTTTATGGTTGCCCCATGCGTAACGCCAGAGGTCTTCGGCGCGCACGATCCGCCCGGCGTTGCCGACCAGACGCGAGAGCAGCAAAAACTCCACGCGCGGGCACCGCAAAGGCCGCCCGTCGCAGGCGACGTAATAGTTGTCGTGCTCGACGCGCAAACGCCCGTCGTCATAGACACCTGCGTCAGTCCGCCCGCCTCGCGCCGGTATGAGAGATGCCAATTCTTTACTCATAAGAAAACCAGAAAGCAGTGACAAGTGACGGGTGACGAGTGACAAGCAGGAAGTTAAGACAAGTTTAAAGAGAGCGGTGCTGATTTAACTTGTCACCCGTCACTTGTCACTCGTCACTCGTCACTCGTCACTGCTTTTAAAACTTGAGCTTCGCGCCGAACTGCATGACGCGGGGGCCGCCGACGGTGTTGGTAATCCGTCCGAAGTCGGTCGTGTCTTGCAGGTCGTTGTTCGGGTTGGCGAAGTTGACGTTGTTGAAAACGTTGAACACGTCCCAGCGCAGTTCCAGCCCGACGCCTTCCGTGATCGCCGTCGTCTTGGAGAGGCCGAGGTCGAAGCGTTTCTGGCGGGGTCCGCGCAGCACGTTGCGTCCGAGGTTGCCGTATTGGCCGAGCGAGGAGCAGAGCGCGGCGGGGTTGAAGTATTGCTCGGTCGGGTCGGCTGATTGCTCGCGCAACTGGTCGAGCGTGCCGCACAGATTGGGACGACCGAAGCCGGGGCGGAAGAGTCCGCCTGAGCCTGTGCGCAGGGCTGTGAGCGCGGAGACGTTTCCGGCTTCCGGTTCGGCGGCGAAGATGCTGAACGGGGCGCCCGATTGCACTTGCGCGAAGCCTGAAAGCTGGAAGCCGCGCAGGAGACGCGAATTGGACCCGAAGGTGGGAATGTCGTAGACGAAGCTGAGACTGAAACGCTGCGTGCGGTCGAAGTCCGAGAGGGCGCGATTGCTGCCGATGTCGTTCGAGTCGTTTTGCAGGATGAACCCCGTGTTCGGCACGTCGGGCTTGCCGCCGCCCGCCGTCGAGCCGGGGTCTGCCGAACTCGTGTCGATGGACTTCGAGAAAGTGTAGGAGGCGTTGAACTGTAGGCCGCGCGAGAGGCGTTGCGTGAGATTGAACTGCGCGCCGTGATAGATGGAGTTGCCGTTCGATTGCAGGAGCAGTGCCTCCGGGATGTTGAAGCCGAGAAGCGCGCCGCGCGCCTCGAAGCCGATGATGGAGCCGTTCGGGTCGCTCAGGTTGAGGTCGAGCGGATTGCCGGTCACGCTGTTTCTGAAACCGAAAGCGATTCCCGCGCCCCGTTCTCTTTGCGTGCCTGCGTTGCGAAGCGTCCCGCGCAGTGCGTTCGGGTTGCCGTGCTGCGCCGCCTCGTAAGATTGGTTGAAGCGCGCATAGATGTAGTCGGGCGTGTTCGGGTCGTTCAGGTCGTAGACGCGATTGAGCGCGGTGGCTTGCAGCAGCTTCGTGCCCTTCGTGCCGACGTAGCGCGCCTCGACGAGTAGGTTCTTCGTCAACTCGTACTGCATGCCGAGATTCCATTGCTGGACGTAAGGCGTGCGGAGGTTGCGTTCGACGGCGCGAAACTCGAACGTCTCGGCGATGTTGCCGAGCGAGGGTTGACCCGTCGCGAGGTCAACCGGGTTGAGCGCGCCGTTGGCGTCGCGCGTGACGCCCGTGTTGTCGCGGATGACGTAAGTGGTCGCGCCGCCCGTAGAGACGAGTTGAATGCGGTTCGGGAGGAAGTTGTTAAGACCGAGTTGCGTGTTCTGCTGCGAGAAGGCCGTGCCGAGGTTGATCTGGCGCGAAGGCGCGGTGACTTCGATCTCGCGCAGGAAAGGGTAGTTGCTGAACACCGTGTTGATGAAGGCGGAGGAAGGGCGGTCGAAGAAGATGCCGTAGCCGCCGCGAATCACCATGCGGTTATTGTCGAGCGGCGAGTAGGCGAAGCCGAAGCGCGGGGCGAAGTTGTTGCGGTCGGGGTTGATGGTGGAATTATTGGACGCTCTGGACGTGACGGCGAGCGCGTCGTCGAGCGCGCGAAAGCCGGTCGGGCGTGCGTTGGCGGGCACGACAAAGCCGCTCAAGGGGTTCTCCGTGTTCGACAGCAACGCCGGGTCGAAGTTGCCGAACTGCCCGTTTCGCTCTTCGGGCGTGCCGAAATATTCGTAGCGCAGGCCGAGATTGAAGGTGAGCTTGCGCGTGAACTTCCAATCGTCTGCGATGTAGCCGGAGAGGTCGCGGAAGCGAAAACTCTTGTCGGTGATGCCGAACTGCGTGTCGGCTTCCGTGGCGCGCCCGGCGAGAAACTGCGTGAAGTTGTCGAACTTCTCAAACTCCGTCGCCTGTTCTTCTGGCAGGTTCGTATCGAACGCGAAACGCTTGAACTCGCCGCCGAAGCGCAAGGTGTGCGCGCCGCGAATGAGAGTCAGGTTGTCTGCGAGGCTGTAGGTCTGTTGCTTGCGGCGGTTGAAGGAATCGTTCGGGCCGCCGAAGGAGAAGTTGGCGAGATTGTTTCTGCCGATGAACTGGCCGAGCCGTTGTGTGCCGACGCTGTTGTCGAAGAAGAGCGCGGGATTCGAGATGCCGACCGACTCGCTCGTGATCCGTGCGAAGTCGTCGCGCAGCGCGCGCGAGTTGTTGAGAGAGAAGTAGCCGAAGCGGACTTCGTTGATGAGCGTCGGGCTGAAGATGTGTATGTCGGAGACGGCGAGCGTGCGGTTACGGTCGTTGCGCACCAGACCGGCGGGCGAGGCTTGACTGTTCGGCGCATTGAACGGGTCGAAGCCGGGGAAGTTGGCGAAGAAGAACGCGCCCGTGAGACGGTTGTTCGCACTGAGCTGGCCGTCGAGTTTGAAGTTGAACTGGTCTTGCTCGAACTCCGCCGGGAAGACGTTGCGCTGGCGCACGAGCGGGTTGCCGCCAAAGAGCGTCACGTTCGTTCCGGCGACCGCCTGATCGTTGAAGACTGTGGCGATGCCTGCGCGCGGCGCGGGGACGAGAAAGTCGCCCGTGATCGGGTTCGTGATGTTGAGCAGATTGAGGGCGATGGGCGAGATTTGCGAAGGGCTAAGGCAGAAGCCGGAGACGGGCGTGTTCGCAGCGTTACGCACGCAGGGGTTGAGCGCGCTAAAGGCTGCGACGATGTTGTCCGCCGTGCGTGCGCCGTTGATCAAGCGGAGCGCGGCGGGGAGCACGGTCTGGCTGCTCGCCGTCGGGACGAAGCCCGTGCTCGCGCTCGTGCGCTGGTAGCCGCCGAAGAAGAAGAATCTCTCTTTGACGATGGGACCGCCGAGCGTGAACCCGCCTTCCAGACGACGCGCGCGGGGCTTATCAATTCCGTCTTTGTTGTAGAAGAAATCGTTGGCATTGAAACGCTCGTTCTGCGCGAAGATGTAGCCCGTGCCGTGAAACTCGTTCGAGCCGCTCTTGGTGATGAGTTGGAAGTTGCCGCCGCCGGAACGACCCGTCGAGGCATCGTAGAGGCTCGTCTGGAGTTTTACTTCGGAGAGCGTTTCGGGCGCGGGCGCGATGTTGTCGTTCAAGGAACCTTCGTTGTTGGTGATGTTGGTGGCGTCGATGCCGTTGAAGGAGAGACTCGTGCTCGTGGTGCGCGTGCCGTTGACCGACGGCGACTGGTTGCCGTTGCCGTTCGTGAGCACCGGCGAAAGCTCCGCGCTGACGCCCGCTTCGGACGAGAGCAGTTGAGTGAAACTGCGCGTCGAAGTGGGGATGGCGACGAGTTCTTCGGAAGAAACTTGGCGGGAAGTGGTGGCCGTTTCCGAGGTCACGAGCGCGGCCTCGCCCGAAGTGATGGTCACGACCTCTCCCGTGATCTCTCCGATTTCGAGCCTGTCTTCGAGCGTGCGCGGGACGGACGCTTCAACCTCTACGTTCTGGCGCACCAGACGCTTGAAGCCCGTCAACTCGATGGTGACTTCATACATCCCCACGGGCAGCACCGGAACTGTCCAACGACCTTCGTCGTTCGTCGTCGCGGTGCGCGTCTGTCCCGTGCCTGCGTTCTTCACGTTGACGTTGACTCCGGGCAGCAGCGCGCCGTTCGCGTCCTGCACCACGCCGCCCAAACTCCCCGTCGGGCTGGACTGTGCATAGTTTGAAGGGGTGAGCATTAGGCAGATGCTCAGAGACAAGAGCGTGAGCCGGAGGCCGGTCAGCAATTGCGTGCGAAAGAGATTCATCGGGAGCCTCCTGTGGAGTTGGCAAATGTTGAGCTTCATATTTTCGATTGAGTTCATGATGTCGTTGTGCACAAACTTAGGGCTGCCCGCGCGGGAAGTGCGGCGCGGCATATTGTGTCTCAGTGTGATATGACGATCCTGTGTGGCGAGTTGGAGGTTAACGCGGGCGGGTTAAATCAGAGTGAAGTGTGCCTTAAATGTTTGTTAACTCGTGTCGGGCTTGCCAGAGGCGTGAGCAGGATGACGTTTAAAAGCAGGATTACCATCTTCGAAGCGGAGTACGTTCCGCTAATGTCAATCGCCAATGAACTGAGCAGCGATGTCGCGACCGCCGTGCTGGCGCGAAAGAATGTCGAGACTGCACAAGCCAAGAGCGAACTCGCGGGGGTGGTGATGAAACTTCACACGACGCTGCGCCGCTTGACGCTCGATGCCCGCAGGAAAAAACGGCGTGCGCAGGCAACTCCCGCAGAAGAGCCTCCACGTTCGAACGCTGCCGCTTCCGGCAGTTAACGCGCACACGACAGTCTAAAGTTGTTGAGGTCTAAAGTTCCTGCGATGGCGACGCACGCTTCCGCTTCGCAGGGCGAAGTGTGCAAGCCGTTTTAAGTGTCGATCAAGTCCTTCACGCGCACCAGCCAGTCGAGGCGTCCCGCGCCTTCACGCACCTTACCCCACTTCTCGACATCGAGAATGATGCGCGCCAGCGCAGCCGTCGGCATAGCGTGTCTCTCTCCCGTCAGCGTCGTCAATAAATCTTCCATGCCGGGGTTATGCCCGACGAGCAGGGCGACGCCTGCCGCTTCGTCGATTTGCGAGACGACTTCGAGCAGGCGCGCGGCATCCGCTTCGTAGA
This sequence comes from Pyrinomonadaceae bacterium, assembly GCA_036399115.1. Lineage (GTDB taxonomy): Bacteria > Acidobacteriota > Blastocatellia > Pyrinomonadales > Pyrinomonadaceae > JAIVJZ01. The sequence goes on from DASWNS010000149.1 coordinate 6,931, forward strand.
TGCGCTCGTCGAAACGCAGTTCGGCATCGAGGTTCGCCGCTTTGATGACGAGTGCGGCGGTCTGGCGCGCACGCTCCGCAGGTGAACTGAGTATTAAGTTAGGCCGCACCTTCTTCTGCAACATGAACTGGCCGACGAGCGGCGCGGCCTCTCGACCGCGACCGTTGAGTGGGCGTTCGAAGTCCGACTGGCCGGGGTCTTTCCAACTCGACTTGGCGTGGCGCAAGAGGTGGATCGTTTTCATAATGTTATCGTATGTTTGAACTACAGCGAATTGCAATCGGAAGAGACGGCGGGCACAGAGAGGGCGCAGCTAAAACTTTAGTCTCAGGCCGTAGGGCATCGCTCTCATTTCTATGATTCTTGGTCGGCCTGTCTGTTACAGGCGCGTGACAAGTCTTTTGTATAATCGCGATTCGTTAATGAGATAAATGAGATAGCGGCGAACAACTCATCTGTGCGGGATGAGATTCGTAATTTGCGGCGAGTGTGAGTTGAGTGCAGAGATGAAACTGGCGGCCATAGACATCGGTTCCAACTCGATCAAGCTGGCGGTTGTGGATGCGGCGGCGAGCGACTCGTTTGCCGTTCTGGCGCGCGAGAAGGAGTCTGTGCGTCTCGGTCACGAAACGCTGCGGGAGGGATTTCTTTCGCCGCTCGCCATCGAGCGCGCCGCCGATTGCGTTAAACGATTCCGTTCGATTGCAGAGGCGCGCGGAGCCGAGCAGGTGGTGGCAATCGCCACGGCGTCTGTGCGCGAAGCGTCGAATGCGGGAGAGTTCATTGACGAGGTGGAGCGTGCGACGGGCGTTCGCGTCGAGGTGCTGTCGGGCGTGGAGGAAGCGCGGCTCATCGGGTTGGCGGCAGCCAGCGGGTGCGGCGTGCCGGATGCGCCGCTCATCAACGTGGACATCGGCGGCGGCTCCACTGAAATCTCGCTCATGCGCGGCAACATTCCGCTCGCGCTCTACTCGGTGAAGCTTGGCGCAGTCGGCCTGACGGAGCGTTTCCTTGCGACCGACCCGCCGAAGCAGAAAGAGTTGCGTGCGTTGCGCGAGGAGGTGCGCGCCGCGCTCGAACGCCCTGCGCGCGAACTGCGCGGCGAGAGTTGGCAGCGTGCGACCGGCACTTCCGGCACGATCATCGCCGTCGGCGAGGCTCTGCGCGCGCAGGACGCGAGGCACAGATCGCAGCAGGGCGCGCAGCCCACGGGCGCGGAGATCGTCTTCAGCCGCTTGAGTCGCTTCAACGAGCGCATGGCCGCGTCGAGCCAGACGGAGCGACGCAGTGTGCCGGGCATCAGCGCGCAACGCTCGGAGATCATCATCGCGGGCGGCCACATCCTCGAAGGCGCGATGCGCGCTCTCGGCATCAATCACCTGCGCACCTGCGACTGGGCTTTGCGCGAGGGCGTGATCCTCGACTGCCTGCGCGAACTTGAGGCCGAGTCGCGTCCGCCTCTGCCCGTAGACGCCGATCCGCGCCTGCGTGGCGTGCACGCCGTCGGGCGACGCTTCGGCTACGAGGAGACGCACGCGCGCCAGGTGACGCGCTTCGCCGAGACGATCTTCGACAAGATAGCCGCTTCCGCGTCGCTGACTCGACACCAGCGCACGCTGTTGTCCGCCGCCGCGCTGCTGCACGACGTGGGCTACCACATCGCGCACGAGTCGCACCACAAGCACGCGCTCTATCTCATCAAGAACTCGGAACTGACGGGCTTCTCCGAGGGCGAGCGCGAAGTTATCGCCAACGTCGCGCGTTATCATCGCGGCTCGACGCCGAAAGAGCGGCACACCGACTACTCGACGCTCAACCATGCCGACCGTGAAACCGTGCGGAGACTTGCGGCCATCCTGCGTCTGGCCGACGCGCTCGACCGCAGCCACGACAGTCGTGTGCTCGACCTGCGCTGCGCGCACGCGGGACGAACGCTCAGTCTAGAGTTGATCAGCGAGAACGATTGCGCGAGGGAAGCGGCGGCGGCTGAAGCTAAAAGCGATATGTTCGCAGAGATCTTCGACTGCGAAGTTGTGATCGACCATCATAGGGATTAATTTCGGAAGCGAGACATTCAACATGGCGAAGGCGAGAGAGATCGTAGGACTCAACTGTGAGGCGGAAGCCCTGAGCGGCATTCGCCTCGTGCTGCGCACGCGGTTCGAAGAGATGTACGAACGGCGCGCGGAGGCGCTCAATTGGGAAGATATCGAGGGCGTACATGATATGCGCGTCGCGTCGCGCAGGCTGCGTAGCGCGATCAAGGATTTCCGCGACTTCCTCGGTCGCAGGAGCGTGCCCAAGCGTCGCCTGAAAAAAGTGGCCGATGCGCTCGGCGACGTGCGCGATCAGGATGTCGCCATCGAGGCGCTCGAAAAGCTGCGCGCGGAAGCGGGCGCGGAAGTGAGCGCAGACGTGGGCGCAGGGATTGATCAACTGATCGAGGAGCGGGCTGCGCTGCGCGGGGGCGCGCGGGTGAAACTGGCGTTTATAGTTGCCGAAAAACCGCTCGCGGAGTTGCGCGAAAATTTTCTGTCGCGGCTGGAAAGCGTGGGGGAAGCTGAGGGCGGAAAGGATGGCCGGAAGAGTCGCCGCAGCGCGTCGAGGGCGTCGAGTTTCCGGCAGGCCGGGCGTCGTGTGATCTCCGCGCGCATCGCAGAGTTGCATGATTTGAGCGACAGTCTCCACCACCCGTTCGACATCGAGCCGCTCCACGAACTGCGCATCGCGGCCAAGCGGCTGCGTTACGCGATGGAACTGTTCGCGCCTTGCTGGGGCGGGACGCTCACCTCCTACGCGCATGAAGTGTCCGAGTTGCAATCTTCGCTCGGCGAGTTGCGCGACTGCGATACGTGGATCGACGATCTCGGCGCGCGGCTCGACCGGAATCGCCGTCGGCCTGCAACCGACCTGACGTTTGGGACGGCCAATCAGGGACAGATCAGGCAGGCCGCCGTCTGGCTCCTCGACCACTTCACGAAGGAGCGCGGCAAGCATTTTCGACACGCGCTCGCACGCTGGCACGAGTGGGAGTTGACAGGCTTCTTCGCGCAACTGGAATCCGTCCTCGACGGAGAGCAGCAGCCGCCCGCGAGCGAGACTGATGCGGCGGTCGTTCAGGAAGTGCCCGTCGTTCAGGAAGTGTCTGTCGTCCAGACGCCGGAAGCGACGATTGTTCAGGCGGTCGCCCCGCCGCCGCACGTTCCCGATTCCGAGCCGCAAACGGATGCGCCCGAGCCGTCGGTCGAAACTTCTCCTGCGCACGACAATCACGTTGAATAAGAAAGTTATAATTCTTCAACTTTGCTGCCTGCTGCTATTGCTCGCCGTCGCATGCCATAACAAGGCGACTTCGACGGACGAAGGCAGGGCTGCCGGTCCTGCGAACTCTTCGCCCTCCACGGCACAGACGCCCGCCGCCGACTCCGGCGATTACGAGCCGCCCGTGCATCTCGCAAACCTCGAAGACCGGAAGATCGAGGAGAGCAGCGGCATCGTCGCCTCGCGTCTCAATCCCGGCATCTACTGGACGCATAACGATTCGGGCGACGCTCCTTTCATTTATGCGTTCGACCGCAGCGGGCGTTCGAAGGGCGTCTGGCGCGTGACGGGCGCAGAGGCGCGCGACTGGGAAGACATCGCCGCCGCACCCGCCGACGGCAACGGAACGTCCTATCTTTATATCGGCGACATCGGCGACAACGACCGGAAGGGTAAGGTGGTCACCGTCTATCGCATCGCTGAGCCGGGCATCGAGTCTGCCGGAGCAGAAGCGCGCGGCGGCGCGTTTCAGACCGAACCCGCAGAGGCTATCCGGCTGGAGTTTCCGGACGGCAAGCACGACGCCGAAGCTCTCTCGGTTCACCCTCGAACCGGCGACCTGTACGTCATCACCAAGACTAAACGCGCCTCCTGTAAAGTGTATAAAGCCACGGCTCCGTTCGACACTTCGACGGTTGTTCCGCTCAACTTCGTAGGCGACCTGCAACTCCCCGGCCTACAGGGCGGGATGCTCACCGGGGCGGATATTTCGCCGGACGGCCAGCGCGTCGTGCTATGCGATTATTTCGCCGCGTATGAACTCTCCCTGCCGCGTGCGGATGCCGATTTCGATAGTATCTGGCGGCAACCGCTCGCACGCATCGAGTTGGGCTTTCGCTTGCAGGGCGAAGCCATCTGTTACCGGCTCGACGGAAAAGCCATCCTCGCAACGAGCGAACAACTCCCCGCTCCTCTGATCGAAGTTCGACGCAAG
>DASWNS010000150.1:0-4338 GCA_036399115.1 Pyrinomonadaceae bacterium
CACTCATCACTCATCACTCATTACTCATCACTGTGAAAAAATGGCTAAATCAATTGAGCGTTATTTGCGTTTCATGCCGGTGACGAAGCCGGGGCGTCTGTGCGAGCGGCACTGGTCGCCCCCGGCTGATGTCTATCGCACGCGCGACGGCTGGCTCGTCAAAGTTGATCTCGCGGGCGTCAGCCCGGACGAGTTGGAGATCACGATTGCGGGGCCGATGCTCGTCATCGAAGGCACGCGCCGCGACACTTCTTGCAGCGAGACGATCTCGTATCATCAAGTGGAAATCTCCTACAGCCGTTTCGAGAAGTCTCTGCGCTTCCCTTGCCCGATTGAAGGCGCGCGCATCGAAAGCGATTATCAGGACGGGTTGTTGCTGCTCCGCCTGCGCAGCCCGGAGGAATGCGAATAGGAAATTGTCCGTCGTCAGTAGTCAGTTGTCCGTTGTTTGTGCCGGACGTGCAAGTGGCTAAAGAACTGTTTGAACAACTGACAACGGGCGACTGACGACGGATAAAATTATCATGGCTGAAAATTCAACGAACACACCCGACGCCGCCGCATCCGCGACGCAGACGCCTGCCGCACAGGCCTTCGAGATCGCGGCGCTCCCTTTGCAGAATACGACTCTGTTTCCCGGCACGGTCGTGCCGCTCGCGGCGGGTCGCCCGCGTTCGATTGCGGCGGTCGAGGCCGCGCTCGGGCAGCCGGAGAAGTTGCTGGCCTGCTTCAGCGTCAGGCCGGGCAGAGCCACGGAGGCCGAAGCGTTGCCCGAAGATATATATCCGGTGGGCACGCTCGTGATGGTCAAGCGGATGTTTCGCGGCGAGGATGCTTTGCAGATCATCGTGCAGGGCACGGAGCGCGTGCGCCTCTCCGAATGGACGCAGACCGATCCTTTTTTGCGCGCGCGGGTCGAAGTGTTGCCGCCGCTGCGCACGGTTGACCAGCAGGCGGTCGAAGCGTTGCAGCGCAACGTGCGCGTGCTCATCGAGCGCGCTCTGGCGATCCTGCCGCAGGTGCCGCCCGAAGTGCGCGCCGCCGTGATGAACGCAACCGACCCCACGCAGATCGCTTACTTTCTCGCCTCCGTGCTCAACCTCGGCGTCGAACACGAACAGGCCATGCTCGAAGCCGACACGACCGACGAGTTGCTCCGTCTCGCACATGCGCGGCTCGCGCGCGAAGTAGAGATCATGCAGTTGACTTCCAAGATCGCCACCGAAGCGCAGACGGAGATGGACAAGGCGCAGCGCGATTACGTCCTGCGCCAGCAGATGAAAGCGATCCAGAAGGAACTCGGCGACGAGGACGGCGAAGACGCCGAGGCCGCCTTGATGCGCGAGCGTCTCGGCGAAGCCGACCTGCCCGACGAAGTGCGCGTCGAAGCCGAACGCGAACTCAAGCGCATGGAACGCCTGCCCGCCGCCGCGCCCGATTATCACGTCATCCGCACCTATCTGGAATACGTGCTCGAACTCCCCTGGCGCAAAGGTTCCGAAGACCGTCTCGATCTGGCGGAAGCGCGCCGCGTGCTCGACGAAGACCACTACGGGCTGGAAGACATCAAGGAACGCATCCTCGAATTTCTCGCCGTCGTCAAACTGCGCCCCGACTCGAAGAGTCCGATCCTCTGCTTCGTCGGACCTCCGGGCGTCGGCAAAACTTCCTTAGGGCGTTCGATTGCGCGTGCGATGGGGCGCGCGTTCGAACGCCTCTCCTTAGGCGGCATGCGCGACGAAGCGGAACTGCGCGGGCATCGTCGCACCTACATCGGCGCGATGCCCGGTCGCATCATTCAATCTCTGCGCCGCGCGCAGGTCAACAATCCCGTCCTGATGCTCGACGAGATTGACAAACTCGGCGCGGACTTTCGCGGCGACCCGGCGAGCGCGCTCTTAGAGATTCTCGACCCGCAGCAGAACAACACTTTCCGCGATCACTATCTCGATCTGCCCTTCGATCTCTCGAAGGTCTTCTTCATCGCGACGGCGAACCAACTCGCGCCCATCCCGCCCCCGCTGCGCGACCGCATGGAGATCATCGCGCTCGCGGGCTACAGCGATCAGGAGAAACTGCACATCGCCTTGCAGTATCTCGTGCCGCGACAGGTCGGCGAAAACGGCCTGCGCCCTGAACAATTTTCCCTCTCGAACGAAGCGATCATGATGATCGCCACGCGTTACACGCGCGAGGCAGGCGTGCGTCAACTCGAACGCGCCATCGGTTCGGTCGCGCGCAAAGCCGCGCTGCGTATCGCGCAGGGCGAGGCGACGGAGGTTCGCGTCGAGGCCGGAGACATCAAGGAGTTTTTGGGCGCGCCGCGTTTCTACCCGGAAGAGGCACGCAAGGAGTTGCCCGCAGGCGTGGCGACGGGCATGGCTTGGACGGAGATGGGCGGGCAGATACTCTTCATCGAAGCGACGCTTCTGCCCGGCGGTTCGGGGCTGACGATCACGGGGCAACTCGGCGAAGTGATGCAGGAATCGGCACGCGCCGCACGCTCTTATCTCTGGTCGCACGCCTCGGAGTTCGGCATCCCGGCGGAGATGTTCAAAAGTTACGGCGTGCATCTGCACGTCCCTGCGGGCGCGATTCCGAAAGACGGCCCTTCGGCGGGCGTCGCCATCACGGCTGCGCTCGCGTCTCTGATGACCGGGCGACGCGTCAGCCACAACACTTCGATGACGGGCGAGATCACGCTTTCGGGGCTCGTCTTCCCCGTCGGCGGCATCAAGGAGAAAGTGCTCGCCGCGCATCGCGCAGGCATCAGGCGCATCATCCTGCCCTCGCGCAACGAGGCCGACCTCGAAGACATTCCGGCAGAGGTGCGCCAGGAGTTGGAGATCAAACTCGTCTCGCGCATCAGCGAAGTGCTGGACGCCGCGCTCGAAAAACTGGTCGCCAACCCGCCCCCACCCGTCACGACGGATGCGGGCGCGCGTAATCAAGCGACCGGGCAGGCGCAACCCGAAGCGTTGCGCGTCCTCGAACCTTAAGCGCAGAGGAAGTAATCGAGTTTCAAGTCCCGGGTCGAGAGGGGCTTTGAGACTTGGGACTTGAAACTTTAGTTATTAAAGATTCAGACAGGGAGCGACAACGTGGTCAACAAAAAGGCGCAGAGCAAAGCGGGCATCCCCGCCAACCGGCGCGGGCAACAGATGGGCGACGAGCGCAGCAACAGCCCGGTCAAACAGGAAGAGGCAGAGGAGAACACGCCCGCCCTGCGCGGCAAACGCAAAGACGCGAACGCCTTCTTCGCAGACGACTCCGCGCAACACGTGGGCAGCAACGCCGCCCGCCCGCGTTCCAACACGCCTTCGCTTCCCGCCCTCCCCACCAACGTCAAGAAGGGCGAATCCGGCGGCGAGCGCGTCTTCAAACAGAGGCAGGCGAAGAAGAGCGGTCGCGGCAAATAAGAGATTCTACGGCGGACAGTTTACGTACTGCTTCGAACAGTGTTCTGCGGCCAGTCTCCTGACGAGCGGGTCTGGGTCCACTCTCGCCCGCCGCAAGACCTCGTCGAATACGCCGTTCGGCGGCAGGTTGACCCAATCATAAACAAGCCGGGTCGCTTGAAAGGCGCGCGCACGCACCCGTGGATCGTCGCTCTCGAACCGGGCGGCTGCCGTCTCCCCGTACAGCCAGTATTCGTGCGCCGCGTATCCGTTACCGCACCAGCCCTTGTAATCGTTATAGAGATCGAACGTGGGGCTGACCTCCGGCGGCGCATCGCTGTAGATGTAGCGTGTGATCTGCCAGCGTGAATGCTCGATCATGAGTTGTTCCGAGGGGGGCAACCAGATCAGGTAGAAGGCGCAGGTCGCCAGAGGCGCGTAGCGCAGGTGCAACAACAGCAACGAACGCTTGCCGCCCGCCCCGCGTCTGTAGACGACCAACTCACACCAGAGCCACACGGCCAGCCAGCTGCCCAAGACCCACATACCCGGATCAACGCCCGTGTCTCTGAGCGCGCCCAGCACGTCTGCCTCCCAGCGCGTGTAATCCTCCGCATACTCAAGCCTTGAGATCATCCCTCTGACAACTGCGCTCACCGTGCCTCCGATGAGATAGGCTGAGAGCAACGCGGCTATCGCATGAATGATTCGTCGGTACATGGCTTCCTCCCGCCCGTCGTGCCGTTGAAACGCAAGCGGTTTGATAGACACCGCGCGCGCCCCTTCTGTTCCGCCGGAACCAATTGAGGGACACGCTCAGAATTTGTGAGCAGATTGGAGATCGGAATACTGCTAAGGGGCGCGAGCGAGTTCCTGCGCAAGCCGCACGACCTCTTCCGCTTGTTGGACATCGCACGCAGGCTTGTTGAGACAAAACGAT
>DASWNS010000151.1:0-2361 GCA_036399115.1 Pyrinomonadaceae bacterium
CTGCTGTTCCTGGGCGCGGGCTCGGTGATCCACGGCATGCACCACGAACAGGACATGCGACGGATGGGCGGCTTGAAGAAGTACATGCCGATCACCTTCGCGACGATGCTCACGGGCTGGCTCGCCATCAGCGGCATTCCCATCTTCGCGGGCTTCTTCTCGAAAGACGAAATCTTGTGGAAGACATGGAGCACGGGCGCAACCGCTATCCCTGTGTGGGCGAGCAAAATGCTCTGGGTCGTCGGCGCGTTGACGGCTCTGCTCACGGCAATCTACATGACGCGCCTGATGGTCTTGACCTTCTGGGGCAGCGAGCGTTTCCGCGAAGCGCAGGCCGGAGGGCAGGCCGACGAGGCGCACGCACACGCCTATGACGAAGGCGACAAGGCGCACGACGCCTCACGCTTCTCCGCAGGCGACCGCCCGCAACATGAACCGGGCGCGCACGTCGGCGACGCGCACGCACCCGCGCACGCTCCCGCAAACGCGCACGATGACGACGAAGACGAGCACGACGCGCACCACCATCAAGGACCCTTCACGCCGCACGAGTCGCCCTGGACGATGACCGTCCCGCTCGTCGTGCTGGCGATACTCTCGACCTTCGGCGGCCTGCTCGGCGTGCCTTACGCGCTCAGCGGCGGCGCGGTGAACAACTATTTCGAACACGCGCTTGAGCCGGTCGTGGAACGCGCGCCGCAACGCGGGGGCGGTCACGCGGAGGTCGGCGTCGGCACACCGTCAGCGCATGGCGCGACGCCTGCGACCGATTCGCACGGCTCGCCCGCCCCGTCCGGATCGCATGCTCCGAGCCAGTCGCACGGAAACGAGGGAGCGTTGCCGCCTTCGGTCGGAGAAGGACAGCACGGCGGCGCGCCTGCCGCCGAACACACGCACGATCCCAATGAAGTCTTCTGGGAGAGAGTTTTCAGCGGCATCTCCATAGCCATCGCGCTCGCAGGCATCTTCGGCGGCTGGATGTACTTCAAGAAGAACCCGTTGAAGCGTATGCCGCGCCTGTTGGAAAACAAGTACTACGTGGACGAAGCCTACGATGCCGCGATCATCAATCCCATCAAGGTTGGTTCGCGCGAGGGGCTGTGGAAGATTTTCGATGTCAGGGTGGTTGACGGTCTGGTCAACGGGCTGGCGCGCGCGACGAGCGGCGTGGGCGACCTCGCGCGCCGGATGCAGGCAGGGTTCGTGCGCGGCTATGCGGCCATCATCCTGCTCGGCGCGCTCGTCGTGATCGGCTACTTCGTCTTCAACTTCAGCCGCGTGCTGTCGCTTCATTAAACAACTTATGCTCCAGCGTTCGCTCTTAACCATCTTGATCCTGCTGCCCGTCGCGGGCGCGCTCGTCGCCGTCCTTTACGGCATGGCCGCGCGCCGCAGTGAGACGGCGGCCAAATGGATCGCGCTCATCTTTTCGACGGCGACCTTCGCGTTGTCGCTCCTGCTCCTGACGGGCGGCGGCTACGCAGACTCGGCGGCGTTCCGTTTCGAACAGAACCTGCCCTGGATCGGGGCTATCGGCGCGCGTTATCACGTCGGCGTGGACGGCATCAGCCTGTGGCTCGTCATTCTCACCACGCTGCTCGTGCCGATCTCCATCGTCTCAAGCTGGCACGCGGTGGAGAAGCGACCGCTCGCCTTCTACTCGTTCATCCTGCTGCTTGAGAGCGCGATGCTCGGCGTTTTCGTCTCGCTCGACCTGCTCGTCTTTTATCTCTTCTTCGAGGCGTCGCTCGTGCCGATGTTTTTTCTCATCGGCGTGTGGGGCGGCGAGCGGCGAATTTACGCGGCGGCGAAGTTTTTCATCTTCACGGCTGTCGGCAGCCTCCTGATGCTCGTCGGCATCATCGCGCTCTACTACATACACAAGAATCAGGCGGGCTTCGGGACGTTCGACTACTCGACCCTGCTCTCGTCGCTTCGCAGCGGCCAGATGACGCTCGGCACAGACGCGCAGTTCTGGCTCTTCCTCGCCTTCGCCATCGCCTTCGCCATCAAAGTGCCGCTCTTCCCTTTTCACACGTGGCTGCCAGACGCGCACACCGAAGCGCCAACCGCTGGCTCCGTGATCCTCGCGGGCGTGCTCCTGAAGATGGGAACTTACGGCCTGATGCGTTTTAATCTCGCGCTCTTCCCCGACGCCGCGCGCAGATTCGCACCCGTCCTCATCACACTTGCAGTGATCGGTATCATCTATGGCGCGCTCGTCGCGATGGTGCAGCCGGATGTCAAAAGACTCGTGGCTTATTCGTCCGTGAGCCACATGGGATTCGTCGTGCTCGGCATCTTTTCGTTCACCGAACAGGGCATGCAGGGCGCGCTCTACCAGATGCTCAATCACGGCGT
>DASWNS010000152.1:0-3344 GCA_036399115.1 Pyrinomonadaceae bacterium
CGCTCGAACGCGGGCGCGAGTTTTTCGAGAACAACTATCTGAAGCCCAACCGCCGCTTCATACTCGGCACGCTCGCCTACCAGACGCCGCTCGCGCGTTGGACTTTCGAATATTGGGAAGGTGAGTTGATCCCCACCGAGCAGATTAAACTCACGGGCGAACTCATCAATCGCACCTTCTTCGAGCGCGTCGCCTTCAAGCCCAACTCCATCAGGCAGGACGAAGCCTCCGCCGCCATCGCCGGACTCGAACGCGTCTCGCAGAGCGAGATCGCAGCCGAGCAGTCCTATCAACCTTTGAACGTGGCGCGCGGGCTCGGACGCATCCACATCATCAAAAAGCTGGACGAGCACGTCGAGATCGGCTTCAACGAAATTCTGGTGCTGGACGAAGTGCCCGTCACTTTGCCGCCCGTCGCCGGGATCATCACGAGCAAGCCTTCGACTCCGCTCTCGCATATCAATCTGCTCGCCAAGTCGTGGGGCGTGCCGAACGCGTATGTCAAAAACGCCGCCGAGTTGCTCAAAGAATATGACGGGTGGTGGGTTTCCTTCGAGACGAAACAGGGCAAGTATGAGATCAAGCGCGCCGACAACAACGCGCTGAATGAATACCAGCAGCGGCTCAAAGAGCGGCGCGACATCATGACGCCGCGCTTCGACCTCTCTGAAAAACGTCTGGCCGACCTGCGACAGCAACGCGCGAATATGGCCGACGCTTACGGAGCGAAGTCGGCCAACCTCGGTGAGGTCGCAAACGCGCGCTTGCGCGGCATCGTCGTGCCGAACGGGTTCACCATTCCCATCTATTATTACGACGAGTTCATCAAAGCGAACGAACTCGAAAAGCCGATCTACGAGATGCTGGACGATCAAAAGTTCGTACACGATCCGGCTTATCGGCGCGAGCGTCTCGCGGAGATGCGTGCGCGCATACAGGGGGCGAAGTTTCAGGATGATCTGCGCAAAGCGGTCTTGCGGCGCGTGCATGCGGAGTATGCGGGGAAGGGCTTATTCGTGCGCAGTTCGACGAACGCGGAAGACCTGCCGAAGTTCAACGGCGCGGGACTCTATTCGACCGTGCCGAACGTGCGCGAAGATGAAAAGTTGATCGAGGCGATCAAGACCGTCTGGGCTTCCGTCTGGAACTTTGAAGCCTACGAGGCGCGCGAACGCGCCGCGATTGATCACATGAAAGTCTACCCGGCGGTGTTGATTCAGGAGGGCATCAACGCAGACAGCGCGGGCGTCATGATCACGACCGACCCTTACGACGAGACGAACCCGGCGGGCATCTACATCAGTGCGAAACGCGGCCTCGGCATCAAGGTGGTCGAAGGCAAAAGGATCGCGGAGCAGATCATCTTCAGCCCGCGCTCGCAGGCCGTGCGGGTGCTGACGCGTTCGGATGAAGAGAGCCTGCTGACGTTTGACGATCAAGGGGGCGTTAAAGAAATTCCGATTAGCGGCACGCGTGCGGTCTTGACGGACGCGACCGTGCGCAGGCTGGCGCGCGCCGCCGCTTCGATCAAGCGCGTCTTTCGCGGGCGCGAGCAGGACATCGAATGGGTCTTCTACGGCGGCCAGGTCTACATCGTGCAGTCTCGACCCTACATTGCGGGAAGCTGAAAAAGAGAGTGACAGGTGACGAGTGACAAGTGACGAGAGAAGAAAGTAAATCGTGAATCGTAAATCGTGAATAGACGGAAGCAGTAGTCTTTCTATTCACGAGTGACGATTCACGATTCACGGCTTCTGTTTTAACTTGTCACTCGCCGCTTGCCACGCGTCGCTGCACTTAAAATGGTGAATCTGATGCGAACTTTCGTTGGTCTGTTGAGCTTGGTGTCGGCGTTGTTGCTGTGCGGCGCATGCGGCGAGAGCGCGCCTGCGGGTGCGAATGAGAATGGCGCGGCAAATTCGTCTGCGGCTTCGAGCGGGGCGAATAGCAGTGGCGCGTCGAATCATAACGGCGGCGGGGGCGGGCAGGCCTACGACACGTCGAAAATGGATGCGGAGATCGCGCAGCTTGAACAGCAGGCGGAGAAGAATCCCGACGACGATACGACGCACAACGCTCTGGCTGACGCCTACGTGCGGCGCGGTCGTGCGCTCCATGAAGCGCACCGCCTGCCCGATGCCTTGCATGATTATCAGAACGCGCTGCGTTTCAGTCCCGACCATGAAGAGGCGAATTTGCGCATCGCGCAGATCACACAGGAGATCGGAGCCGAGCCGCACGCCGAAGACGGCAAGCCCGTCGCCGTTCCGGCCAAGCCGGGAGCGAATGAGAATCAATGATGAAAAGCAGGAGCCAGCATTCAGAATCCAGCCGTCAGAATAAAAGGCGCGCGTCTCTTTCTTCTGACTCGTGTGTTCTGAATTCTGTGTTCTGTCTTCTCCTTCATCGTTTTTGAAAGGTTGCGTATGACAGAGAGCGTGTTCGTCGAAGGGTTGCTGGCTGGTCGGGTCGCGTTTGTGACGGGCGGCGGGACGGGGATCACGGGCGGCGTGGCGCGTGCGCTGGCGAAGGCGGGGGCGCGTGTCGCGCTCGTCAGCCGGAAGTTGGAGCATCTGGAACCGGCGGCGGAAGTGATTCGCGCGGACGGCGGGGAAGCGTTGGCGTGGGCATGCGATGTCCGACAGGCGGAAGAGGTTGAGCGCGCCGTCGCCGCGACGGTCGAACGCTTCGGCGGGTTGGATATCGTCGTCAACGGAGCGGCGGGAAATTTTCTCTGTCCGGCGGAGGAGCTTTCGCCCAACGGTTTCGGCACGGTGGTTGACATTGATCTGAAAGGGACGTTCAACGTCTGCCGCGCGGCGTTTGCCGAACTGAAGAAGCGCGGCGGCTCGATCCTGAACATCAGCGCGACGCTGCATTATCTGGGCACGCCTTTGCAACTCCACGTCTCGGCGGCGAAGGCCGGAGTGGATGCGCTCACGCAAAATCTAGCGGTCGCGTGGGGACGCTACGGCATCCGCACCAACGCCATCGCGCCGGGTCCAATCGAGGACACGGAGGGCATGAAGCGTCTGCTCCCGCCCGCGCTCAAAGAGAAGTTGCAACGCCGCATTCCGGTCGGTCGCTTCGGACGAATCAAGGACATCGAGCACGCGGCGGTCTTCCTCTGTTCCGACGCCGCAAGTTTTATCAACGGCGCGATCATCGTCGTTGACGGCGGCCAGTGGCTCGCCGCCAGCAGTCTCTTAGGCAGCGATTAGATAGATTTAAGACAGCAAATCGTGAATCGTCAATCGTGAATAGAGAAAGCCTGCTTTAGTCTATTGACGATTGACGATTCACGATTCACGCTCTTTATGCTTGAACTTCAGCCCGCGACGTTT
>DASWNS010000153.1:0-6475 GCA_036399115.1 Pyrinomonadaceae bacterium
CGTCCGGCCTCGACGTGGGCGACTGCGTGAGAGTGCGCCTGTTGTCGGTTGATGCGCGGCGCGGCTTCATCAATTTCGCGCGCGTGCTGTAGTAGCAGCGCGCGAAGGCAGCGTGCGGGATGACGAAAGCGTGAACGTGTCGCAGCGAAATCTGAAAGAAGTCTTTGACGCTTTAGCCGGATCGCCCTTTCGTCGCCGCTTCCGCCTGCGCGGCAAAGAGCTTGAGTATCTGCGTCGCAAAGGATTAATAGTGGTCATGGAGCACGCGGCTGACTTTATCGAAAAGCGTCTCGCCCCGGCCTCGCCCGCGCGCGATGGTAAGCAGACGCCGATGGGTCATCACCCGGTCTTCATCGCACAGCACGCGACCGCCACCTGTTGTCGCGGATGTCTACAGAAGTGGCACGGGATAGCCAAAGGACGCGCGCTCGAAGCGACGGAGCGGGCATATATTCTCGAAGTTATACGCAGATGGCTGGCACGCGAGGAAGAGTTGAATGAAGGAACTACTTGAGACATACCCTCTGGTGATCGAGATACCCGTCGCGTGGGGAGAGATGGACTCTCTCCGCCACGTCAACAACATCGTCTATTTTCGTTACTTCGAGAGCGCGCGCATGGCCTACTTTCAGAAGTTGGACATCTGGAATTATATGAACGAGACGGGCATCGGACCTATCCTCGCCTCGACGCAATGCAGGTTCAAAATTCCGCTCACCTACCCGGACATCGTCTCCGTGGGAACGAAGATTTCCGAGATCGAAGCGGATCGTTTCAACATGAAGTATGTGGTGGTCAGCCACGCGCACGCGAAGGTCGCAGCCGAGGGCGAGGGGCTTATCGTCTCTTACGATTACCGCGCGCAAAAGAAGGCCGCGCTGCCCGACGTGATCAAAGAGCGCATCCGAATTTTAGAAGACAGCGCGCGGAGGTGAAGCGTCTGATGAACGATAAAACGAACAGGAAAATCTTGCTTGCCAGCCGTCCGGCGGGAATGCCGACGCTCGACAACTTCGAGATCGCCGATGCCGGGATGCCGCAACCGCAAGCGGGAGAGGTTCTCATACGGACGCTCTACCTCTCGGTCGATCCGTACATGCGCGGGCGCATGAGCGAACGCAAATCTTATATTCCGCCCTTCGCTCTGAACGAGGTCATCACGGGCGGCGGCGTCGGCGAAGTCGTCGAATCGCGCTCCGACGCTTTTCAACCCGGCGACATCGTCACAGGCCAACTCGGTTGGCAACTCTACTCCGTGATGCAGGGCGCAGACGGCTCGATCAGAAAAGTTGACCCGACGCTCGCGCCCGTCACCACCGCGCTCGGCGTTCTCGGCATGCCGGGCTTGACGGCCTATTTCGGTCTGCTCGATATCGGCCAGCCCGTCGCAGGTGAAACCGTCGTCGTCTCCGGCGCGGCGGGCGCGGTCGGCACGCTGGTCTGCCAGATCGCTAAGATCAAGAATTGCCGCGTCGTCGCCATCGCCGGGTCGGACGAAAAGAACCGTTACCTGACGAGCGAACTCGGCGTGGATGCCGCGATCAACTATAAAACTTCGACTGACATGAAAGCCGCCTTGAGAGAGGCTTGCCCCAAGGGCGTCGATCTCTATTTCGACAACGTCGGCGGCGACATATCGGACGACGTGTTGCCGCTCATCAATCAACGGGCGCGCATCGTTATCTGCGGCCAGATCTCGCTCTATAACCTTGAGGAGCCGGATGTGGGTCTGCGCGTGCAGCCGTATTTGCTGGTCAACAGCGCGCTGATGCGCGGGTTCATCGTCAGGGATTACGCCGCGCGCGCGGCGGAAGGAATTCAACAGTTGGGACAGTGGCTGGCCGCAGGCCGACTCAAGTACGCGGAGAATATCGTCGAAGGATTCGAGAACACCCCGCGCGCTTTCCTCGGCCTATTCACGGGAGAGAATCTCGGAAAGCAACTCGTTAAAGTGGCCGGTTGAGAGAGCGTGCGGTTCCGCCGCAAGGTTAGCGGCAATGCGCGCTTGACAAAACATATAGACGGTTGTATATATGTCGTGTAATAGATGAGAGGGGTGAGGCTGTGGACGTAACGCAATTTCAGAGGATCGCCAAGGCGTTGGCCGACCCGCGCCGCTTCGAAATCCTGGAGGTGATCGCTTCGGCGGGCGACGAGATGTGCTGCGGCGCGGTCGTCGAATGTTTCCCCGTGGCGCAGGCGACCGTGTCGCACCACCTGAAGGAACTGACGGACGCCGGGCTGATCGAGACGCGCGCCGAAGGGCAATTCAAACTCCTGCGCGCCCGCCCGGAAGTGATCGCCGAATACATCGCCGAACTCCAGCGACGCGTCGGCGCCGGACGCAAGACGGCGAGCAATGAGCGCGGGGCGAAGAGCGCGACCGCGACCCGGCAGCGCAAGTCAGCCCATTTATAGTCAGCCCATTTATAGTCAGGGGGATGACATCGGGACTTTCCCGACAAACTTTCGGGATTGATATAGACGATTGTATATATGTACAACGCATGAAGCTAATCCGTGACGCAAGAGGAGGGCACGCGCCTTGAACGAAAACATTGATTTGACGCCGGGACTTCAGTGCTGCCTGCGTTGTGGCCGCACGCTGACGGATCGCGCGCTCCACGACGCTTTGGAGGAGCCGGTGCTGGCCTCTATCCGCGCGGGACGCGGCGTTGGAGAGGGCGCGGAGGGCGAGTGCCAGCCCTGCCTGGAGGAATACCGCAGGCTGCTGGTTCAGCGGCAGGCGCGTGCGGAGCGACCCTTGGCGGAATCTCGCGGCAGCCGCCTGCCGTGGGTGGGAAAGTGGCTCGGGAAGCGAGCCGCCGCCGCCGGGCGTGCTTTTTAAGAGGCGCGCATTGCGCCGGGGAAGTGAAGCATAAGTTTCAGTGAACGAATGGAAGGAGTGATCGCAATGAGTGAACATGTCAGAGAGATCAACGACGATTCTTTCGAGCGGGAAGTGCTGCAATCGGAGCAGCCGGTGCTGGTGGATTTCTGGGCGGTATGGTGCGCGCCGTGCCGGATGATGAACCCGACGGTGGAAGCCGTGGCGGCGGAGTATGAGGGCAGCGCGCGGGTCGTCAAACTCAACGTGGACGACAACCCCGCGAGTTCGCAACGCTACGGCATCAAAGGCATCCCGACGATGATCCTCTTCCGCAACGGTCGTGAAGAGGAACGCGTTGTGGGCGCAACTTCAAAGGACGCGCTCTCGCGCCTGCTCGGTAAACACGTCGCCGTGCCGGGAGCCGTCTAAAGACCGTGGCCGAAATAATCGCGCAGACACCTGTTCGTCTCTCCGTGCTCGATCTCTCGCCGGTTCCGTCCGGCGCTTCGAGCACGGAGGCTCTGCGCAACACGCTCGATCTGGCGAGGCTCGCGGATAGTCTCGGCTACACGCGCTACTGGCTGGCCGAACATCACAACACGACGCTCATTGCGAGTTCGTCGCCGGAAGTGATGATCGGCCACGTCGCCAGCGTGACGGAGCACTTGCGCGTCGGTTCCGGCGGGGTGATGTTGCCCAATCACGCGCCGCTCAGGGTGGCCGAGACGTTCCGCATGTTGGAGGCTTTGCATCCCGGTCGAATTGATCTCGGCCTCGGTCGCGCGCCGGGCACCGATTCGCTGACGGCGCTGGCGCTCAGGCGTTCGCGCGCCGCGCTCGTCGCAGACGATTTCCCCGAACAACTCGCGGAACTGTTGGCCTTCTTCTCCGGCGACTTCCCCGCAGACCACCCTTACCGTCACGTCAGAGCCATTCCGCAGGATGCCGAGACGCCGGAGATATGGCTGCTCGGTTCGAGCGATTTCAGCGCGCGGCTCGCGGCGGAACGCGGCCTCGCCTTCGCCTTCGCACATCACATCAATCCGGCGACGGCAATCAACGCGCTCCAACTCTATCAGGAACGTTTCCGGCCATCAGCTTACTTGAGCGCGCCGTGTTCGATGCTCGCCGTCTCAGCCGTCTGCGCGGAGAGCGACGCATCCGCAGAGGAACTGGCGAGTTCAGCCGACCTCACCTTGCTGCGTTTCCAACAGGGTAAATTTTCGGGGAAGTTGCCGAGTGTCGCCGAAGCGAGAGCGCATAGTTACAGCGCTTACGAGCGGGAGATCGTAGCAGCCAACCGCGCGCGTCTCTTCGTCGGCGCGCCCGCGACGGTGCGCGAGCAACTCTTACATCTCGTCAGGCAGACGGGCGTAGGCGAAATTATGATCACGACGATGACACACGCCCACGAGGCGCGGCGTCGTTCCTACGAACTACTCGCGGAAGCGTTCGCGCTCTCGCCCGCCTGACAGGTATGATGGCCGTCAATCACTATGCCGAAATAAAAGTTGCCGGAGTAAAACTTGTCTGCGGCGGGTTGCGAGGAGCGAGATGAAGGCTTACGAAGTCAGACAATTCGGAATTGAAAACCTCGCGCCGGTCGAACGCGAAGAGCCGCAGGCCGCCGCGCGCGAGGTGGTCGTCAAATTCCACGCGGCCTCTCTGAACTACCGCGATTTGATGTTCGTCAAAGGCACGTATCACCCGAAAGCTAAACTGCCGACCGTGCCCTTTTCGGATGGCGCGGGCGAAGTGGTCGGCGTCGGGCGCGACGTGACGCGTTGGAAAATCGGCGACCGCGTGTGCCCGACCTTCCTGCAAGGGTGGTTTGAAGGCGAGCCTTCGATGCAGAAAAACCGCACTGCGCTCGGAGGTGGCGATCTGGACGGGGTGTTGCGCGAATACGGCGCGTTCGATGAAAACGGTCTGGTCGAAATTCCCGCGTCGCTTTCGTACGAGGAAGCGGCGACGTTGCCCTGCGCGGCGTTGACGGCCTGGAACGCGCTCGTCAACTCCGGCAACTTGAAAGCGGGCGACACTGTCCTGACGCTCGGCACGGGCGGCGTCTCCATCTTCGCCATGCAGTTTGCCAAAATTCACGGCGCACGCGTGATCGCAACTTCGAGCAGCGACGAGAAACTCGAACGGGCAAAAGAGTTGGGCGCAGACGTGACGATCAACTACCGGAGCGCGCCGGACTGGGACAAAGAGGTCTTGAGTTTGACGAACCGAAAGGGCGTCGATCATGTCGTTGAAGTCGGCGGCGCGGGAACTTTGGGGAAGTCTCTAAACTCCGTGCGCGTCGGCGGCCACGTCGCTCTGATCGGCGTGCTGGCGGGCGGCGGCGATTTCGACCCGCGTGGCATGCTGATGAAGAGCGTCCGCTTGCAGGGCATTTTCGTCGGCTCGCGCCGGATGTTTGAGGCGATGAACGGCGCGATTGAAGCGAACCGGGTGAAGCCTGTGATCGGCAGAACGTTCGCGTTCGCGGAGGCGCGCGAAGCCCTGCGCTACATGGAGAGCGGCGCGCACTTCGGTAAGATCGTGCTCCGTTACTAGGAGCTTATTTCAAAACTATGATCAGCCGTTTAAGCCTTTAAGTTCTCCTTTGCGCTTCCGGCAGGAATTGAACTCTTGCCGGAGGCGCAAAGAGGCGAAGGAAGGCGGAAGGTCGTCCGGCAACTGCCGGTAGAGTTACAAAAATCAACGGGAAGAAAGGGAAGAAACATCTCATGATACAGACACGCGGGTATGCAGCGGCGGGGGCGACATCTCCGCTCGCGCCGTTTGATTTCGAGCGGCGGGAACTTGGGGAGCAGGATGTGCTCATCGAAATTCTCTATTGCGGAGTTTGCCACTCCGACATTCATCAGGCGCGCAACGAGTGGAGCAACTCGATCTTTCCGATGGTGCCCGGCCATGAGATCGTCGGGCGCGTGACGCAGGCCGGTTCCGGCGTGACGCGTTTCAAAGTCGGCGACCTCGCGGGCGTCGGCTGCTTCGTGGATTCGTGCCGCGTCTGCGGCAGTTGCAGGGAGGGCGTGGAGCAGTATTGCGAAGGCCATCTCGTCTCCACCTATAACGGGACGGAGAAAGACGAACAGACTCCGACCTACGGCGGCTACTCGAAGCAGATCGTGATGGACGAAAACTACACGCTCAAGATTCCGGAGAATCTTCCGCTCGAAGGCGTCGCCCCGCTGCTCTGTGCAGGGATCACCACCTATTCGCCGCTGCGCCGTTTCAAGGTCGGGGCAGGACAAAAGGTGGGAGTCGTGGGCTTGGGCGGCCTCGGCCACATGGGCGTGAAACTCGCCGCCGCGATGGGCGCGGAGGTGACGGTCTTCAGCACGTCGCACGCGAAAGAAGCGGACGCACGCCGCCTCGGCGCGCATCACTTCGTCGTCACGAAAGACCCGCAGAACCTCGAACCCTTAGCCAACAAGTTCGACTTCATCCTCGACACGGTTTCCGCGCCGCACGATCTCAACATGTATCTCAACCTGCTGGGCAGAGAAAAGGTGATGGTGCTCGTGGGCGCACCGGAGAAGCCCGCGGAGGTGGCGGCCTTCTCGCTCGTCACCAACGGGCGCACGCTCGCCGGTTCGATGATCGGCGGCATCCGCGAGACGCAGGAGATGT
>DASWNS010000154.1:0-3074 GCA_036399115.1 Pyrinomonadaceae bacterium
GAAGAACTACATCGAATACACGGAACAATATAAAAATGATGAATGATGAATGATGAATTAAGGATTCAAGCGAGCGGCGTCTGATTCTTTTTCTCATCATTCATCATTCATCATTCATCATTTGCTTTATGTCTAAGACCCAACCGGCGCGCGGGATGCGCGATTTTTTGCCTGCGGATGTGCGACGGCGCGAGTATGTGATTCGCGTCATTCGAGAAGTCTATGAACGTTACGGGTTCGAGCCTTTGGAGACTCCGGCGGTCGAGAACATCGAGACGCTGCTGGGCAAGTATGGCGAAGAGGGCAACCAGCTCATCTACAAAATCCTCAAGCGCGGCGAGCACGAAAAGAGCGGCGAGGCCGACCTCGCCTTGCGCTACGATTTGACCGTGCCGCTGGCGCGCGTCGTCGCGGAATACGGCGAGCGGCTGCCGAAGTTTTTCAAACGCTACCAGATTCAACCCGTCTGGCGCGCAGACCGCCCGGCGCGCGGACGCTTCCGCGAATTTTATCAATGCGACGTTGATGCCATCGGCTCGCGCTCCATGATCGTCGAAGCGGAACTCTGCGCGGCGGCGTCGGACGCTTTGACGCAACTCGGGTTCACGAATTTCACGATTCGTCTGAATCACAGGCAAGTGCTCGCGGGCGTGCTCGAACAGGCGGGCATCGCCACGGAACTTCACGGCGATGCGCTCGTCGCGCTCGACAAGTTGGACAAGATCGGCGCGGAGGGCGTGGCGCGCGAGTTCGCGGAGCGCGGCATCGCGGAAGAGGCGGGCGTGAAGTTGCTGGATTTCTTCGCCAGCCCGGCGTCGCTGGAGAGGGCGGCGGAGATCGTCGCCGGCGAAAGTCCAGAAAGGGAACGGGCGGCGTACAACGCCGCCGTGCTCGGTCGGCTCGTCGAATTCTTAGGCGACAACGAGACGGGCGCGCGCGGCGCGGACGAGTTGCGACAGATTTTGGGGTTCGCCAACGCCTGCGGCGCGGGGGCGCGGGTCAAAGTCGATCCGAGCCTTGCGCGCGGACTCTCTTATTACACGGGCGCGATCATGGAGATCAGCGTGCCTGATCTCGCGGGCAGCCTCGGCGGCGGCGGGCGTTACGATAATCTCGTCGGCATGTTCTCGAAGCAGCAGGTTCCCGCGTGCGGTTTCTCGCTCGGCCTTGAGCGCATCGTCGTCGTAATGACGGAGCGCGAGATGTTTCCGGCAGACCTTGAGCGCGCGTCGTCGGATGTATTGGTGACGCTGTGGGACGCGGAGGCGATGACGGACGCGCTCGCGCTCGCGCGTGAGTTGCGGCGGACGGGAGGTTTGCGGGTTGACGTTTATCCGGACGGCGGCGATAAAGTTGGCAAGCAGTTTAAGTATGCTTCGGCGCGCGGCGTGCCGTTCGTCGTCGTCGCTGGACCGGACGAACGGGCGCGGGATGAAGTCTCGCTCAAGGACATGAGTTCAGGCGAGCAACAGACTTTACCGCGCAGCGCGGTGGGGGCGACGTTGAGAGAGAAACTCGGATTGAAAAGTTAGGCGAAGTTGAGTTCGGATGTTAGGGAATATTTCATGCTCGATAATTTAGGAAACCTGGAACGCACACATTCGTGCGGTGCTCTGCGCGCGGAGCACGTCGGACAGTCTGTGACGTTGATGGGCTGGGTGGCGCGGCGGCGCGACTTCGGACCACTGACGTTCTTCGACCTGCGCGACCGCGACGGCGTTACGCAGGTCGTCTTCAACGCGGAGACTGCGCCGGAGGCGCACGCGAAGGCGAAGCAGCCGCGCAGCGAGTATGTTATCGCGATCACGGGCGAGGTGGTCTTGCGTGAAGAGGGGCAGCGGAATCCGAAGATCAGGACAGGCGAGGTGGAGGTGCAGGCGCGCGAGATTTTGATCCTGAACGACGCGCGCACGCCGCCGTTTCAACTCGAAGTCGCTGCGAATGAGACGCTCGCGGCGGAAGATTTGCGTCTGAAGTATCGTTATCTGGACTTGCGCCGCCCGCAGTTGCAGGAGAATCTGCGCATCCGCCATCGCATGCTCGCGGAGATTCATCGCTACATGGACGAGCAGGGCTTCACGCAGATCGAGACGCCGATCATGATCAAGTCAACGCCCGAAGGCGCGCGTGACTACGTCGTGCCGTCGCGCACGTTCCCCGGAAAGTTCTACGCGCTGCCGCAGTCGCCGCAGTTGTTCAAGCAACTCTGCATGATCGCGGGGCTGGACAAGTATTACCAGATCGCGCGCTGCTTCCGTGACGAAGACCTGCGCGCCGACCGCCAGCCGGAGTTTTCCCAACTCGACGTGGAGATGAGTTTCCCCACGCTCGAACGAATTTACGCTCTGACGGAAGGATATTTCGCGGGCGTCTTTCGCGCCGCCGTCGGCATCGAGTTGAGCACGCCGTTCCCGCGCCTGACCTACGCGGAAGCGATGCGCCGTTACGGCAGCGACAAGCCCGACCTGCGTTTCGGGATGGAGTTGCAAGACGTAGCTTCTGCCGGTGCGCTCTCTGACTTTCCGCTGTTCCGCGAGACGTGGAATGCGGGCGGCGAAGTTAAATGTCTCGTCGTAACGGGCGGGGCATCGCAATCGCGCAAGCGGATTGACGAGTTGACGGAGTTCGTTAAACGCTACGGCGCGCGTGGCCTCGCCTGGATCAAGCTGGCGGACGAAACCGGTTCGTCTTTATTGAAAGCACTCGGCGCGGAGGCGGTCGAACAATTGGCGCAGAGCGTCGGCGCGAACCGGGGCGACCTCGTGCTCATTGTCGCGGACAAGTCGAAGACGGTCGCGGCGAGCCTCGGCGCGTTGCGCATAGAGATCGCGAAGCGCGAGAAGTTGATCCCGGAAGGTGTCTATGCGCCGCTCTGGGTGACGGAGTTTCCGATGTTCGAGTATGACGAGGAGGCGGATCGTTATTACGCGATGCACCACCCGTTCACCTCCGCGCTCGACGAAGACTTGCCACTGTTAGAGCGGGCGGTCGAAGGCGGGGAGACGAAACTGCTCGGCGGCCTTCGCGCGAAGGCTTACGATGCGGTGATCAACGGCGTCGAAGTGGCGGGCGGC